>CBFHGY010000029.1:0-22891 GCA_965655465.1 Bacteroidia bacterium
CATTACGTTCGTACTTTTTGGATTGTTCTTTCTCCTGGTTATGTTATGGGTGCTAGGAGCTCGGAAATCCTATATTGATCAAGCTAAAGAAATTCCCCTTAAAGATTGAAGCCTTATGAAAGCTATAGATAAAAAAACTCCATTATTCGCCTTTTTGGCACTTGTTTCCGGTTCAATTGGGGCCCAAGAAGCAGCTTTAGAAGCGGTTGCAGAAACTGCCAAGAAAGGGAGTTCCATGACAGAATATTTGCCTTGGGTTTTGTTGGTTACCGCCATTGCCTTGGCTATCGTTATCCTATTTATGGGAACTTTGCTCTCTCGTGTGGCTATTTTAAAAGCCCGAAAGGAACTAAAAGTAATTGCCGGGATTTCATTGGCTTTATGGGGAAATTCCCTTCAAGCGGCTGGAACGGCTTCAGAATCTGTTTTCTTTACAGCTAATGTGCTAAATCAACTCTTGCTGCTGGTAATATTCCTAGAAGTGCTCATTATTCTGTATTTCGCAAATTGGCTAAAGGCAGTTATTCTTCCCCCGAAAGAAAAAAGACCCAGTCGTATTGCCAGATGGGCGCAATGGTGGGAAAAAGCGAATAATTCAGTGGCTTTGGAACACGAAGAAGACGTACAATTGGATCATGATTACGACGGTATTAAAGAACTCGATAATGCCTTGCCACCATGGTGGGTGTATGGATTTTACATGACGATCGTATTTTCAGGTATTTATGTTTGGAGGTATCACATCAGTGAAACTGCGCCTTTACAAGTGCAAGAATTAAAAATTGCATTGGCAGAAGCACAATTACAACAAGAAGAATACGACAAAAAGAACGCCAATAAAATTGATGAGAATTCTATCGAATACAAAGAGGATGCAACGTTAATTGCAAATGGAAAGGCTTTATTTTCAAAAAATTGCGTGGCTTGTCACGGAGCTGAAGCGGGCGGGGGTACTGGTCCAAATCTAACCGATAACTACTGGAAGCATGGAGGAAATATTAAAAATATTTTCAAAACCATACGTTATGGGGTTCCTGATATGGGAATGATCGCTTGGGGAGACATATTAACGCCTTCCGAAATGGCAGCTTTGGCTACATATATAAAATCGATAAAAGGAAGTTCACCTAAAGATCCCAAAGAACCAGAAGGCAAATTGGAAGAGGAAGCAGGGGATGTGCAAAATGCCGATTCAGAAATACCAGCGGTAGCTGCTTTGTTATAATATGGAAAACGAAGAGTTATATCGCGATAGGGTTTCTACAATCGACGATAAAGGAAAGCGTAAGTGGGTTTATGCATACAAGCCATCCGGGCGTTTTTTCAACGCCCGGTCTTGGCTCACCATCGTGTATTTACTGCTGTTTTTTGGATTGCCACTTATAAAATATAAAGGGGAGCCCTTTATGTTGCTCAACATCCTTGAGCGTAAATTCGTAGTATTCGGATTTGTATTTTGGTCTCAGGATTTCTTTTTATTCGGACTCACCATGATCCTTTTTGTGGTGTTTATTATCGTATTTACCGTTGCTTTCGGGCGGCTATTTTGTGGTTGGGCTTGTCCGCAAACGGTTTTTATGGAAATGGTTTTTCGGCGTATCGAATTTTGGATAGAAGGCGATGCACCCAAACAAAAAGCCTTGGACGCTAAACCTTGGAATTTTGAAAAAATCCGCAAACGAGGTTTGAAATATGTAGTGTTTTATGTGTTGTCCTTTATAATTGGAAATACCTTCCTGTCGTATATTATTGGGTTCGATGAGGTAGTGAAAATTGCTACAGAACCGGTATCCATGCATCAAGGTGGTTTCTTTGCCATGTTATTATTTTCCGCCGTATTCTTCTTTGTTTATGTGTGGTTTAGAGAACAAGTTTGTACGGTGGTCTGTCCGTATGGCCGTTTGCAAGGGGTATTGTTGGATCGACATTCTGTTGTGGTTGCCTATGATTATGTGCGCGGAGAACCACGCGAAAAACTTCGAAAGAATCAGGTTCGTGAATCGGGTGATTGCATTGACTGCAACCAATGTGTTCATGTTTGTCCAACCGGAATCGATATCCGCAACGGCACACAATTAGAATGTGTACATTGTACCGCTTGTATTGATGCTTGTGATTCGATCATGGATCGCATTAACAAACCTAAGGGCTTGATTCGGTATGCTTCTGAAGCCACCATTGCCGACAATAAACCTTATACCATAACGCCCCGATTAAAAGCCTATATCGCCTTATTGATATCGCTGTTATTGATTTGGTTGGTGATTTTAACGACCCGTTCTACCGTTGATATGCAAGTGCGTAAAACGCCCGGGAAATTATACCATGAAACTACCGATGGACGTTACATGAATATGTATAATGTGATGTTAATCAATAAAAGTCATAAGGATTTCGATAGTTTATATGTAAAAATCCAAGGCGATAAATACGAATTGGAATGGGTAGATAAACAACATTTTCGCAAATTACAAAAAGAGGGCATCTCAAAGAGTACTTTTTTTGTGAAAATACCTACAGGAAATGTAGAAACCCGAAAAGATGTTTTGGTCATTGAATTATACAATGGGGAACACCTATTGGAAACAGAAAAAACAAGTTTCTTAGCACCTATAAGTAAGAAAAAATGAATTGGGGAAAGTCAATATTTTGGGTCTTCGTGGCCTTTGCATCGGGGATATTATACCTCGTTTATCGGGCTACACAAACAGAGTTCGATTTGGTTGAAGACGATTATTATGAGAAGGAACTTTCCTATCAAGATCATATCAATCAAACGAATCGTTCAATAATACAAAATTTAAAACTAGTGAGTTCACTTGAGGGAGGTAGTGTTCACATTCAAATTAATGGAGCTGAAGCGGGGGTAAGTGGAGGTACAGTTTGGTTTTACGATGCTCAAAATCGAAGCAACGATCGCGAAATCAACTTGACTGCAAGCGATTCAGCTAAATGGGAAATCCCAACAAAGGTCTTAGCTGCAAGTGCCTTGAATAATACGAGCTATGAACTGAGAGGCATGTGGATTATAGAGGGAGATACGTTCCGAGGGGTTTCAAACTTGAAATAAAATGAATTTTTCGGCGCTTGTTGCAGGAAGTATTTTAGGAATAGCGGGCAGTTTGCACTGTATTGGAATGTGCGGTCCGTTAATGCTTATGCTTCCGGGAACCGACACATGGAAGCATGCCTTGAAAACCCAAGGCATGTATCATTTAGGTCGCACATTTACTTATTCATTATTAGGCGCTTTTGCCGGTTTATGGTTTCTCTGGGTGGATATCCGTGAAATCGAACAACAGTTTTCAATTGCCTTAGGGGCTGCTTTTTTGGGATTATGGATCTACGATTTTTGGGGACGGAAACAATCAAAATCCTCTCCTTTAGAACAATTTATACATCGATCCTTTGGGAAAGCACTCTCAAAGCATGTGGTTTGGGGCTGGTTTCTAGCAGGCATGTTGAACGGTTTATTACCCTGTGGCTTGGTTTATGGCGCCTTGTTGGCTTCCCTTAGCACCGCAAGCAGTGCTGGCGCTATTTGGTTTATGATGGGTTTTGGCTTGGCAACTGCACCGGCTTTGATTGGTTTGAGCATGACGAAATCGATTTGGATGAAGCGCGCAATTCCCTTGCTGCGAAAAGCATTGCCCTTTTGGTTGTTGATTATGGCTTTGTTGTTTTTTCTGCGGGGGGCTAATCTAGGAATTCCTTTTTTAAGCCCACATTTCAATCCAAATTCAAGTGCCGTAGAAAAACCTTCTTGTTGTTCCCATTAGAAAGGTGTTTTTTTTGCTTTTTTTGCTAACTTTGAATTCCCCCCAATTTCAAGTTAGCTATGAGTTTTGATCATAAATCTGTTGATTGCAATAATTGCACAAAACGTTTTACTTCAGTTTTTTGCCGGTCTGAAAACGATACAATTTCTACAATCAATGATAATAAAGTGTGTACGCCTTATAAAAAAGGACACTATATATTTCATGAAGGTATGCGCCCCCAAGGGGTGTATTGCGTGAATTATGGCAAAATTAAAGTGTCTAAATTAGGTGATGACGGCAAGGAGCAAATCCTAAGATTGGTTAAACCTGGCGATCTATTAGGATACCGTTCTATTTTGGGGGAACAGAATTACAATGCTTCAGCAATTGTAATGGAAGATTCAGGAGTTTGCTTTATTCCCAAGGACCTATTTATGGGGGTATTGCAACGAGATGGGGTGCTTTCTATGGAAATGATGCGTATGCTTTCCTTAGATCTGAAACACGCAGAATTGAGTATTACGCATTTGGCGCAAAAACCGGTGCGCGAAAGGCTAGCCGAAGCCTTACTTTTCATGAAAGAAACATATGGGTACCTGCCTGATGGTAAAACCATCGATCTGAAAATCACTCGTGAAGAAATTGCAAATTTAGTGGGAACTGCAACCGAAACGGCAATTCGACTGCTTTCTGATTTTAAACATGAGGGAGTTATTCATTTGGAGGGTAAAAAAATCCAAATCATCCAAATTGACAAACTCATTCACATAGCCAATATTGTAGATTGAAACTGTTACGCAGCTTTCATATCCGGAAACGCTTTATATGCTTCATAGCATTAATTGAAGATTAGCAATCGCAACGCTACAAAAAATTAAGGTTTAATTAGGCCTGTTGCAAGGGATTATAAATCGGTTAGCAACTCAATTTGAAGTTGTTGTTCGCTAATATAAGATTCGGCATGAATATCGATACTACAGGTATCAAAATGATGAACGCTTAAATCTCCAATGAGTTTTTTTATTTTGGAACGATCCGTACCTAGCCAGCTCGGATTCCAATTGACACAAATACCCACACAGACCCCTTTGTCTGCTAGTTTTTGAAAATATTGGGTGTTTCTCGTAAAGGTTTTTACTTCATTTACATGATGGAAGTAAATTTGTTTACCTGCCAAATGAAAATCCCATAGCTCCTCCTTGAATCTCCCATAATTTAAATCTTCACTGGGAAGAATATGAATTTCATTTAGGGGTAGGTCATGAAAAGGAGCAATTATTTGTGATACCGTGGCATGGGGTATCAGGTTGAAGTAATAAAAAATATCCAATTCCGAAATAGTGGATGCCCAATCTTTCATGTGTCGATCGAAAGGAGTATTTCTCATCGTTATGGGTAATCCGAGTCGAAATTGTTTTGCGGAATGTGAATTCAAATAGGCTTCGTATTGTTTTTGAAAAACACAAAGTTGTTCTGTTGTCAGGTTTGTTGAATCAACCCGATAGAGATAGTAACTGATGTTTACAAAGGTGTTAAGGTCCACAATAAAATCAAACAGGGTTTGCCTTCACTGTTTATATTGTAAAGTTAGTGCCTTAATTGTAAAAAGATATAGGCTAACGTATGTAATTTAGGTTTTATGGCATTAAAAGTACAGGAAATGAACTCCAATAGTATAAAATGTTATAATTGTATTCGTCCCCCAAAATCGAAAAAGTTAAGTATCGTAAGCAATTAGATGCTTGACGTTTGACTTTTGCTGAGCAATAGGTAACCTGAAACCGCTGCACTGATACTTGCAATAATGATGCTTAGTTTGGCCATATCGATGAGCTCTCTGTTTGAAAAAGCCAAATTCGCTACAAAAATGGACATGGTAAATCCAATACCTCCAAGTAAGCCTGCTCCTAAGAGTTTCACAAAGCTGATATTATTTGAAATCTTCGCGATACCTATTTTATCCGCTATCCAACTGAAAGAAACTATGCCGATAGGCTTTCCCAAAAAGAGGCCAAAGAAAATTCCCAATGACAATGGATTAACAATGTGGTCCATCATGTTCATATCGATTTTGATTGCCGTGTTCGCGGCGGCAAATAGGGGTAAAATTAGAAAAGAAACATAACCGGATAAACTATGCTCTAATTGGTTTGACATTTTCTTTTCCTTGTTGGATTGACGTGGTAACATCAAGGCTAAAATAACACCCGATAAGGTTGCGTGAATTCCTGAATGCATCATTGTAAACCACAATGCAATGCCTAAAAGGATATACAACCATGCAAAATCCCATTCCAATTTGTCTACAATATACATGATTAATACGATGCCAGCAGATGCCGCAAGCCATGCCCAATGGATGCCTTGTCCGTAAAATATAGCAATGATAAGAATCGCGCCCAAATCATCGATAATGGCTAAAGCTGTTAAGAATACCTTGAGTGATGGGGGTATACGATCGCCTAAAAGGCCTAATATAGCAATCGCAAAAGCGATATCTGTTGCGGTTGGAATCCCTACACCAGATAAGGTTTCGGGAGAAGTCATGTTAAACAAAAAGAATAAAAGTGCGGGTACAGCCATACCCCCTAATGCCCCTACCAAAGGCAGCATTGCGCGTTTGCGGTCGCTAAGTTCACCGTCTAACAATTCACGTTTGATTTCAATACCTACTAATAAGAAGAATATGGACATCAATGCATCGTTTATCCAATTGGTAATGCTATGATTTAGGTGTAAGTGGTAAGCCTCGGTTCCGAAGTGAATATCCCAAAAGGCGCGATATTCATTGCCCCAAATGCTGTTCGAAATAAATAAGGATGCGGCAGTTACGGCAACTAAAATGATACCGGATGCTTGTTGGCTCTGAAAAAATTCGCGAAACGGAGCCGTAATACGCAATCTTCCCGAACGGCTCGTTTTGTTAGATGGAGTCATGCGTGCAAAATTAAGGTTATTTTTGCAAGCAGAAATGAATCACGTCGAATACATGATGCAATGCATCCAAATATCTGAGGCCGGCCGCGGATGGGTGAATCCCAATCCCATGGTAGGAGCCTTGTTGGTTCACAACGGTCAGATCATTTCTCAAGGATATCACAGAGCTTTTGGCGAGCCACACGCAGAACCCAATGCGATTTTGGCCGTAAAAGATTTGCAATTATTGCAACAATCAACGTTATATGTGAGTTTGGAACCGTGTTCACATTTTGGTAAAACGCCCCCTTGTGCCGATTTGATAATCCATTCGAAAATACCGCGGGTGGTAGTAGCCATGCGCGATCCAAATCCACAGGTTGCGGGTAGGGGTATCGCGCGTTTGCGAGCGGCAGGAATCGAAGTAATTGAAGGAGTCTGTGAAGCGGAAGCAAGGCAATTAAATCGTTTTTTTCTTAAATTTCATGAGCACAAAAGACCTTTTTTTATTGCAAAATGGGCCGAAACGAAGAATGGATTTATGGCACCCTTACCCAAGCGAGAAGCCTTTATAAGTGGGGAAGATACCCGACTTTTTACACATGCACTGAGGCAAGAGGTGATGGCAGTTTTGGTAGGTGTGGGAACTTGGGAAATCGATCAACCCGCCCTGAACGATCGATACCATGGAGGCCCACAACCCATAAGGATAATTCTAGATCCCTATTTTCAAGGCAATTACGAGCGAGCAGAATCTGAAGTATCCCACACATGGGTCATTACCGAATCGGAAACAAAGCAATTAGGGAATGTACAGGTTTTTGCTTTGCCTAATTTCTTCCAGAACCTGGATGCCTTTTTTGATTTCTGCGTACAAAAAGACCTCAACTCTATTTTGATAGAAGGTGGTGCAAAGACCCTTACTCAATTTTTAAATGCGCATTGTATCGATGAAATATACCGATTCCAAAATCGAAATTTAGTTTGGGACACCGGCTTGCCAGCACCTATTTTGGCAGATGTTCCGTTTCAATTGGTCCAAACCTTTGAGCATTCGGATTTATTTGTATACAAACGCGATATGTCCAATAAACACGCAATTTAAGCGTCGCTATTTCCGTTAAAAAGTTCAATAAAATCCGAAATAAACCTACCCATCTAATAATATGCACATTAACCTCGATCAATGGGGAGCCATTGGACTCAGTTCCGGACTTTCGGTAGCGATATTTTTAATTTTTAAATGGGTGGCATCGCGCAATGTATTGCTTCCAGCTGTTATCGTTTGGAACTATATAACGTGTGTTTGGGTGGGTACTTTACTCTTGTGGGAATCCCCGGTTTTTAGTGCCGAAGCCCTTAAACAAAAGGGCTTTTTGCCCATCGTTTCATTGGGTGTTTTATTCATGATTACCTTCTTATTAATGGGTCGGTCAACGGCAAAATCTGGTGCAGCCATGAGCGCTGTTGCCTCAAAAATGAGTGTTGTAATTCCCATACTTATTGCCGTTTTGTGGTTTGCAGAACAGATGGCCTTCAGCGGTTTTATCGGAATTGTCTTAGCTTTATTGGCCGTTTTTTTTATTACCTACCAGCCTAATGCAGAACATAAATTAGATCAATCGCTCATTTGGGTTTTCTTGGGAAGCGGCATCGTAGATTCTGGAATGAATGCTGTTAAAAAGGCCAATTATGTGCATTGGAGCAATTTGCAATTCGCGGTTTTAACTTTTAGCGGTGCAGCCGTTTGTGGTGTGGTATTTATGCTTATAAGTAAGCAGGTTAGATCCTTATGGAACTTAAATACATTTCTATGGGGAAGCTTTTTAGGAGTAGTGAACTTGTTTTCAATTTTTGCAATTTATTATGGATTAGATGTCTTTCAAGCTAAATCAGCGGTGTTTTTTACCCTAAATAATATCAGTGTAGTTGTTTTAACGTTTTTATTGGGACTGTTTATGAGAGAGCAGTTTACGAAAACAGGACTCGCAGGCTTGGTTTTAGCGGTTTTAGCTATATTTTTGTTAAGTTGAGTTCCCTTTTTTCTGATACCTACAACGAAATTGAAAATCCTGCTGAAACTTCATTGCGGGAAAAAGGTTCTAAATTTTTGGCCTATAGTTTTAAGGTACATGCTGAATCAGAGATAAAACCTATTTTAACGTCATTAAAATCTAAATACCCCGATGCAACCCATCATTGTTATGCGTATGTATTAGGTCAGGGACAAGAAGCACAGCGGGCAAACGACGATGGGGAGCCAGCCAATAGTGCGGGAAGACCTATTTTAAGAGCCATTCTGGCGGCGGATTTAACTCATGTTTTAGTCGTCGTTGTTCGGTATTTTGGAGGAACCTTACTGGGTATTCCGGGTTTGATTTCTGCCTATGGTGATGCGGCTAAAGGGGTTTTATTGCTTTCGGGGAAATCGCAAAAAATTCAAGAAGACTTTTTTGAAATTTTCGCAAATTTTGAACACGAGCAGTTGATCCATCAGCTATTAAAGCCTTTTGAACATCGGATTTTAAAGCGGGAATATATTGAAAATATCCACTATAGCGTAGGTATCCGAAGAAATCAAACTATGCAGTTTCTGTCAAAGGCGGAAGAGGCATATCTGCTTCAAATTCAATCTTCTTAGATTCATCGCTTTTTTGACTGCCCAAAATCATGCGAACATATTTGATTTTTTTACCGGCTTTGAGCCAAATATGCTCGTAAAAGGTTTGAATATTCAGGAAATCGGGAAGGGGATTTAATGCATATACATCATCGATATTGGCTTCTACGTTCAATTTATCGATTACCGCTTGTTCAAGGGCAGTTTGGTAGAATAAATCGCTATCCGTTTTGATATTGAGCTTGGCATTTGGATGCATTATTTCCCGGTAAATATTCAAAAATTTACCGCTGCACAACCGTTTATTGCGTTTATGTGGTTGAGGGTCAGGGAATGTGATCCAAGCTTCATGTACTTCACCAGGTGCAAAATACTGGCAGGCATTGTCGATTTGGATCCGCAAGAACCGCACATTCTCGATGTTTCCTTCAATCGCCGTTTTAGCTCCACGCCACAAACGGTTTCCCTTAATGTCTACGCCTATGTAGTTTATATGGGGATTTAATTGAGCCAGTCCCAAACTATATTCTCCTTTGCCGCAGGCAAATTCAACAACTATGGGATTGTCGTTTCCGAAAATTTCATTCCAACGACCTTTGGTTTCGTGATTGTAATCGTATGTGTTTTCGAATGTATCGAATTCTGCGAATTTGGCCAATTTGTTTTTTGGTGAACCCATTTCAACACAAAAAAACATGTTTTTTTGCAGTTCACCTACATTTGCAGCCGTGTTATTGTCGCCACAACTTTTGCTTCAAGCGTATACTTCGGGTTCTTTCCCCATGGCAGACCCCGAAGAAGACGGCCAAATATATTGGCACACGCCCAAATATCGGGGAATAATTCCTTTGGATGAGCGTTTTCATGTTTCGAAAAATTTGCGTCGCTTGTATCGAAAAAACGAATTCTCCGTATATATCAATCGCAATTTTGAACAGGTAATTCGAAATTGTCAACAATTACGCGCTGAGGATACTTGGATCTCGGAAGAAATTCTTGAGGCGTATATCGGATTGCACCAAAAAGGCTTTGCACATAGTTTCGAAGCTTATCAAAATGGAGAATTGGTGGGTGGATTATATGGTGTGGCCATCGGTAAAGCCTTTTTTGGTGAGAGCATGTTCCATTTGGTTCGCGATGCAAGTAAAATTTGTTTGATTTATTTGGTGGAATTTCTTCGGGAACAAGAATTTAAATTGCTGGATACCCAATATTTGAATCCGCATATTGCCCAATTTGGGGCCTATGAAATTCCTCATGAACGCTTTATAGAGCTCCTAAATGAGGCACTCATGGATTGAGTATATGGGTGCCGTTTTTTATATTCGGGCTTTTTGCTGAAATTTGAGGGTATTGTGAAAGTCCAAATTCTACTCGAAAAGGGTCGCTATCAAGCGGATCTGCAACATCCCATTTCCCTTGCCTTGGGTTTCGGTCCAAATGCCGAAAATCCGAATGCTTTTCACATCAATCCAGCTCAATTTGAACCCATTCGAGTCGGGGATTTCGTGGGAGCCGTGTCTGAGGGTGGGAGTGCAAATTGTGAAGTTGTTACCTACTGTGCACATGGCAATGGTACGCATACCGAGTGTGTGGGTCATTTGAGTAAAGAACGCATTCACGTGGTAGAAGTGTGTTCGCAACCTAATCTTATTGCCCAATTGGTTTCAGTGCCTTTGTTTAAGGATGCAACCGGGCGGCCATGTATTACGGCCCATTCTTTCTTGGGAATCCATTTTGAAACAGTTGCCTCCCTGATAGTTCGAACCCTTCCGAACGAAACAAGCAAGAAATCTCGAATTTGGTCGGGTAATGAACCGCCATATTTCAGTATAGAAGCCATGCAGTTATTGGTAGATGCAGGGTTTACACATTTGCTAACCGATTTGCCTTCGGTAGATCCAGAAGAAGATGCTGGAGCATTGGCTGCACATCGTATTTGGTGGCAATACCCTCAAAATACGCGTTTGCATGCAAGTATAACAGAAATGATTTACGTTCCTAATGATGTTGTAGATGGATTGTTCTATCTGCAATTAGTGCTGCCCAAAATCCATTCAGACGCAGTTCCTTCGCAACCTTTAATATATACGCTTTCTCCCGATGAATGAGAAAATACTCTATGCAGCAAATATGCTCGCATCGAGGCTCTGGCGTTCTCAAGTTTCCCCCGAAAAGATACGGGAAATAGCCGTTGTAAAATGGGATGAAATTGGAGACATGACCGCTGCGTTGCATGTTTTTGACTTATTAAAAACCTATGCACCATCGGCACGAATTACTGTTTTATGTAAACCCTTTGTGGGAAGTTTGATCCTCGAAGATCCTGCAATTTATAAAGTAATTCACAACCTGAACGAACTTCCTAAAAAAGTAGATGTATGGATAGAACTTAGAGGAACTTGGCGAAGTTTTTGGATGTCGCTATTTCGAACTAAATACGTACGTTTAGACCGGGGCAGCGTGCGATTTCAGCAAAGAGGCAAACAGGCGCACGAACGAATTACCAATTTCAGAATTATCGAACCTTTAGTGGGCTCTGTGAATTGGTCCTTAAAACCCATGAATTTGGCGCGTTCAAATAAAGAAGAAGCGGGTTTTTTACTGCAGAACATTTTGGGAATACCGGTTTTGGATTGGAAGGATGAATCTGTCTTCACAGACAAATTACCCTTTATCGTTGTGCACCCAGGCGGTCGCAGCGCCTTACGCAGGTGGCCTACAGCGCGATTTGCCCAAGTAATACGCAGTGTATATGCCGAGAAGGGCTGGCAAGCATTGGTCTTGGGAACTACCTCCGAGCAGGACCTGGTAGAGGCTATCGTGAAGGATGCTGGAGGTGCAGCAAAAGCATGGATTTCGGAATCCTCATTAAGTACGCTTGCCGCAATAATGTCGCGCGCGCAACTTTTTTTAGGGAATGAGAGCGGACCTTTGCAAATTGCAGATGCAATGGGTTTGCCAAGTGTGTCGATCTTTGGACCCGGCGTTCCTGATGTGTTTTATCCGCAAACCCCAGGTTCAGAAATATTTCATCATATTTTGGAGTGTAATCCTTGTGACCAATTAACTTGTGTGCGACCCGAAAATCCTTGTGTGAATTTGGTACAAATCCAAGAGGTTATTGGGGCTGTTTTAAATCTTGCCGCTACGCGCTAGTGGAATTGTTTTCAGTTTTTAAGGCTCCTGATTTTTACACATGGGGCATTTACAGGTTTCGATTTTTACAAAAAATGACGGTAGAATTAGTTGGAATTTTTGTAAAATTATGGACGGCGCGAATTGAGAAATTGTAAATAATTCAAAAAAAAGGTGTCCAATTTTTGTTATAGAGCCTCTTTCTGATTGACTGCTTATTGTAAATTGAGTACTTAATTGGGTGTGTTTACTAAAGTTTTGGGACATTCATTTAGATTTCCGTATTCGTGGTATGATTTTTGTTAAATTTGATACATGCAAAAACCCTTCGACATAACGGTCCTCGGGACTTCATCGGCTACGCCGACAAAGGATAGAAATCCGAGTGCGCAGTATGTCCGTTTGGATAAGCATGTATTTTTGTTCGATTGCGGAGAGGCTACCCAAAACCAATTGCTTCGCAGTGGTTTGAAATTACAAAAGATTCGTTACGTACTCATTACCCATTTACACGGGGATCATTATTTTGGTCTTCCGGGATTGATTACCTCAATGTCATTGTTCAATCGCTCCGAGCCGCTTACTTTAATCGGTCCTGCGCCTTTATGGGAATTCCTTCAGAACATCATTAAAGAAGGAGGGGGGGAATTGTCGTATTCCATTGATTTTATTGCCACAAATCCTAATGAAGTAGAAACTGTATTAGAAGTGCCTGATTTTAGCATTACATCCATACCCTTGCGTCATCGTGTGCCGTGTACGGGTTTCGTACTGCGGGAGAAAGGACCTTTACGTAAAATCAATGTGGATGCTTGTATCGAGCAGGGTGTGCCCATTTCTCAATATGAATCATTGAAAACGGGAATTGATTTTTACAGCGATTCAGGCAGACAGGTTCCCAATGAGCTACTGACGTTTCCAGCTCCAAGTTTAAGAAGCTTCGCTTATATCACAGATACCATTTACGATCCTGCAGTTATTCCGCACATTCAAGGTGTAAATTTATTATACCATGAGAGTACCTTTTTACACGATCGCCTGGAGCGTGCCGTTCAGACTTTTCATTCTACCGCGAAACAAGCGGGTATGATTGCGCGAGAGGCGGGAGTGGTGACATTGATGCTAGGTCATTACAGCGCGAGATACGAAGATTTAGAACCCTTGCTCGAGGAAGCCAAAAGGGAACACCAGAATACCTTATTGGGTAAGGAAGGATTGAAATTGAGCCTCCAAGGGGTATTAAATGTCGCGGCAAGCTTGAATTAGGTCTTCGTGGATACAATTCCACACACCCTTAAAACTGTGCATAAATGCACGATTTTCGGCCTAATTTCCGTTTTATATTCGTAGGATAGCACTATGGCGGCACCAAAAGCAGGCAATAAAACGAAAAAAAACACCCTTGGCGATTTTTTAAAGGATAAACCGGGCGATAAAAACGATCGGATTTCCGGCAAGGATCTGTTGCATGCAGCATCATTTAAAAACGAAAATACCCGCCGTGTCCTTGGGTTTTTATTACTCACATTCTCGGTGGTGAGTTTTATTAGCTTTACTTCATTCTTCTTTTCTTGGAAATACGATCAAAGTTTTCTTGGTGATGCCCACTGGGAAGAATATGTAGATGATATCGGAGAGGTTAAAAATGCAATGGGTTATTTGGGGGCACGTTGGGCCTATACCATGGTGCACAATGGTTTTGGCTTAGCCGCTTTCGCCTTAATCCCTTATATGGTGTTTTTAGGCATGTATTGGTTGTTGAATTACCGCCCTTTTTCCCTGCTTCGGATTTTGTTACATACCCTAATCTTTACCGCTTGGTTTTCGTTGTTTTTGGGATTTGTTTTTCAAAAATGGGCGCCATTATTGGGCGGGTCCTTTGGATATTTCAGTATTCAACAGCTGCAAACAAGTATTGGATTTGTGGGCGCATTGTTGTTTATGTCCATTTTTGCCTTCGCATATTATTGGATTTTAGGAAATTCAAATCCATTTGAAGCGCTGCAACAAAAGGCCGCAAACTTGCAAAAAGAACAGCTTCGAAAAGAAGAAGAGATTCAAGAATTTGAAAGCGACGATTTGGGAAGTCCCTTTCGTGAATCTGATTTTGAACCCCAAATTTTTGAAGATGAGGCTAGAGAGGATACTCCAATAACCGTAAATTTTACGACGGAAGATTCCCAGTTAAATTCAGAGGATACTTTTGAAGAAGAGGATCCCATCGATGATATTTCCCAAGAACCCGAATCTATCGTGTTAAAACGCCGGGAAGATCCTGAATCCGATTTTAAGGAAGTGCCAGCAACTCCGAAAATTGAAATACAGGGCGGTTTAACCATTGAAGATACTACTGCCATCGAAGAAGAGAGCGTCGAAGAAAATTTGGCGGCAAAGCAAATTGAAGAAGCTTATGGGGGCATAAATACCGAATACGACCCACGTGCAGATTTAAGTAATTATCGGTTCCCGAGTTTGGATTTACTCACCGATTACGGCAATCAAAAACAAGACATCGATCAAGCTGAGATCAATAAAAGTTCCGATCTGATTAAAAATACCTTGCTCGATTATAAAATCGGAATTTCAAAAATTTCAGCTTCAGTAGGTCCTACCGTTACCCTCTATGAAATCATTCCGGCCGCTGGGGTAAAGATTTCTAAGATAAAGAATCTGGAAGACGATATCGCCTTGAGTTTAGCTGCATTAGGAATTCGAATCATTGCACCTATTCCAGGTCGTGGTACCATTGGTATTGAAGTTCCGAACCGCAATCCGGTTATGGTGCCTATGCGCAGTATTCTGGCCAGTAAAAAGTTTCAAGAATGTGAATACCAGCTTCCCGTTGCATTGGGAAAAACGATTTCCAATGAAATATTTATTGCCGATTTAGCTAAAATGCCGCACTTATTGATGGCAGGGGCTACGGGTCAAGGTAAGTCGGTGGGATTAAATGCCATCTTGGTATCGCTGCTCTATAAAAAGCATCCCGCCTATGTGAAGTTTGTTCTAGTCGATCCTAAAAAGGTAGAATTGACTCTATTTAATAAAATTGAGAGGCATTTCTTAGCCAAATTGCCCGGTGATGCAGATGCCATTATTACCGAGAATCAGAAAGTGGTGCATACACTCAATTCTTTATGTGAGGAAATGGATAACCGCTATAAGTTGCTGCAGGAAGCCATGGTTAGAAACATCATTGAATATAATAAGAAGTTTTTAGACCGTAAACTCAATCCCGAAAACGGACATCGCTTTTTACCCTATATCGTAGTGGTTATTGATGAGGTTGCCGATTTGATGATGACTGCAGGTAAGGAAATTGAGGTTCCCATAGCCCGTTTAGCACAATTAGCACGTGCCATTGGGATTCACCTAATTTTGGCAACACAAAGGCCTTCCGTGAACGTAATTACGGGTATGATTAAGGCGAACTTTCCAGCGCGAATTGCCTTTCGGGTAACCTCGAAAATCGATTCTCGTACCATTCTTGATGGCAATGGTGCCGATCAATTAATTGGAAAGGGTGATATGCTCTACAATGGTGGCAATGAAATGGTGCGACTGCAATGTCCCTTTGTGGATACTCCCGAGGTAGAGAAAATTTGTGACTTCATTGGAGAACAACGTGCGTATCCAACAGCGTATCTTTTGCCTGAGGTTAAGGACAATGAAAAAGGCAGTGGCGGCGGAGGTGATTTTGATTCCGACGAGAGAGACAGTCTTTTTGAGGATGCAGCCCGCATTATTGTGCAGAATCAAGTGGGAAGTACCAGTATGATTCAACGCAAGCTTAAAATAGGTTATAACCGTGCGGGTCGTTTGATGGATCAACTGGAAGACGCCGGTGTAGTAGGTCCTAATTTAGGTAGTAAAGCCAGACAAGTTTTGTTGCCAGACGAAATGGCTTTGGAAGACTTTTTGTCCAATCTATTTTAAAACTCATCCGTTTTTAGTGGTATTTTGGTATATTTTGGATATTTTCGAGAATCATTAAGGAAATTATAATCAGGGGAAATCGGATGAAGAACTATATCACACTTATTTTAGTAATCTTTTTTGGAACTCTTACTCTTTGGTCACAAGCAGATCCAAAGAGTAAAGACATCCTTAAAAAGTCAGAAACACATTATAAATCCTTTAAAACTTTGGCCGCCGATTTTACGCTAAGTACCCAAAGCGAAGGCAGGAAGTCCATTTCCAACAAAGGAAAAATTTATATCAAAGGCAATCAATTTCGTTTGGAATATTCCGAACAAACTATATACTGCGACGGTCAAAATATCTGGTCTTATAACCCAATCGATGAAGAGGTGACTTTAGAAACCTATAAGAAAAAGACCAATGATTTGTCGCCACAAGACATGTTTAACCTCTACAGCAAGAATTTTAAGTCCATTTTTGAGGGAACAGTCAAGTCGGGTAAAGAGAATCACAATGTGGTGAAGTTGGTTCCTAAGAAAAAGAAAGAGAAATTCTCATACATAAAGGTGTACATAGATCAAAAGAGTCATGAACTGCGTAAAGTGATTCAACACATGAAGAATGGGAGTGAAGTAACACTTGTTGTGACCCATTTCGAATCAAACGCTGCGTTTGCCGATAGTCATTTTGTATGGCAAGCAAATGAGCATAAAGGAGCAGTTCTGGTCGACCTTAGATAAGAATATTCCTTTTTTTCTTCCTTTACTTCTTTTCTAAACTTATAGATGCTTGAATTTATTGAATTCGATTGCCAAAGATTAATTCAATTTAAGAAAAATCCCTTAACTAAAAATTTAATCGACATTTACAGCCTCAACAATGCACGTGTATTGATTTTTGAGCCTGTTGCATATTTTAATTACGCGTTTTTAAAAAGCAACGCCCCCTTAGAATTGCATGCAATCAATCAATTAATTCGGAGGCATAATCTTCCAAAATATAAATTTATTGTTGATTCAGATGAAATCGAGATGAACGCTTTTTTCAGCGAAAATCTCAGCTATACATGTGATTATGTGATTAGTTATTTTAAATCCCCCAAAGTAGATATTATCCTTGACCATGAGGAGGGGATTCAATTGATTGCAGTTGACAATGCAAATATTCAAAAATATAAAGAGGTATATTTAAACGTATTTGATGCGGAAAATCTACATCCTGCATCCGTGGAGGAGAATTTGCGTTTGATATTAGAAATTCCTGGTTTTAAGGCCTTTTTGGTCGAATATGAGGGCAGGATTGCAGGGGCGTGCTCTTTTTGGATATACCAAGGTACATTGATGTTTACATTTGGTGGACTCCTTCCCGAATTTAAGGGTAAAGGCTTGCATCGAAAGATGTTGTACGAACGTTTCAGGATTGCCAATAAATTGGGGCAATTTGAATCTGTATCCTCATGGACGAAACAAAATTCCTCAAGTTCGTATAATCTGAGATCCTTTGGACTAGTAAATTTAAAAAATTATCATGTTTATGAATTTACTCCTACACCTGGATGATGTAATTAAGGGTTTCGAATTTCATACGGCACTTGAAAATAATGATGAGCGCGTTGATTTCGTTGAATTTAAAAAACGGATTGATGAGAAAGTTCAATTGATAGGAAAATATGGAATATTGGACCAATGTATTGCAATAAACCAAACGGATTCTTTAGAAGAAGTTATCAGTATATGGGCAATTTTATATTCAGGGAATCATTATTATGTACCCGCAAAGCGCTTGGTATATTGCGAAAATTCTGACGTGCCGATTGCGGCAATATTCGAGGGTAAACAACTATTCGCGGTAAATTCGGAAATGGCGAAATCGCCCCAAATCATGGATATTGATTGGTATCGAAATACGGATATTACCAATAGAAAAATGTGTGTTTATGAAACCAGTGCAACTTCCGGGAAGCCCAAATATGTAGTTCATGGTTTTGGATTTATCTACGAAGATACCTTAAGACAAATAAGGGCTAATGGATATAATTCCCGAGATAAGGTAGATTTGCTGTTTTCAAATTCATTCAGTGCTTCATTGGCGAGTATTTTTCCCGCCTTATTAAGTGGTGCTACGCTGGTTTTGCGCAATACTAAGGAAGGTATAAGAGAAACCGTAGCGTTTTGGTTGGATTCTAAAATTACGGTTACAACCCTTACAACCTCTGTGTTTAGAGCAATTTTGGGTTCACAATCCTCCCAAACGCTATTGGCACATTCTTCTTTAAGGTTTGTTTGCATATCAGGGGAGCGAATTGATGCAAATGATGTGAAACGATTTTTTGATTTTTTCAAATCAGGAACTACCTTACAAATAGCCTATGCTTCCACAGAAACAAGAACCATTTCAAGTCTTGAGCTTAAAGAATTTAGCGACTATTCAAGACATACGGTAGGGAGAATTGTTCCAGGTAAATCCATAATTATTGAACCCGAAAATGATCGGAAATCAAGCGAATCCCTGGGTCAAATATCTATAATTTCGAATGAAATGGCCTTAGGGTATTATGTTTTAGGTCGACTAGCGTTATTCCCTCAATTGCTCGGTAAGCGTGTTTTTAACATAGGCGACCTTGGATATCTAGATTCAAAGGGAGAAACCCTATTTGTGATTGGCCGGACTAATGATGTAATAAAAATTGATGGTAGGTGGATTAACCTCAATTATTTGGAAACTCAAATCATGGAACTAACCGGAATCAGGTGTATCCATATTCCATTTATTGATGGAAATGGATTTGACTATTTGGTATCGTTTATGTTATCCCGTGATATTCAGAATTTCCCTCAAGATATCTACACTGCACTGCTAAACATTGAAATTTTGCCAAGGTATCGATACGAATTAGAACGTTTTTCGATTAATATTCATGGGAAAATAGATAAACAAGGGCTTCGCGCATATCACCTTTCTAAAATCTCAAATTTCAAAATAGGTGAGGATTTAGAAAATCCAGAAAAGCCTTCGATTCGCAATACCGTCTTAAAGGTATGGAAGGAAGTTCTTGAAATTGATAACATTGAGATTGGGCAAGATTTTTTTAAGGATTTAGGGGGAACTTCCCTGTTGGCCTTAGTTATGATTAGTGCGTTAGAGGATGATCTAAAAATCGAAATGAAGAATTTCAAGCAATCGGATTTGACCACATTAGGCAGCTTTATTTCCTATATAGAAAACTTTCCTAAGTTACCGAGATTAGTGCAAATTGGAATGGTTAGAGTGGGAAGAGGCAATATAATCTTCGTGCAAAATGGCGAGGGCCACTCGTATAACAAATTGATAGAGCCCTTTTATAATGACTACAATGTATATATTTTAAGATATAATCAATATAATGCTGAATTATATCGCAAAGGGAATTTGTTTTTTAAAGAAATGGCAGATTTGATAGATACTCAAGTTCGGGGTAGTTTTAGTTTAGTGGGTAATAGTTTTCACGGATATATTGCGTCTAAAATTTCTGAAAATCATGAGGGAGCATTAAATGTTATTATATTAGATACCCCATTTTATAAATTTTCATCTCGTAGTATTTTAAAAAATAAATCTACCAAAAATCGAAATGCAGGAATATCACTGATTAAATTGTTTTTAAATCCTTTTAAATGGAGAAAATTCGCGTATAGAATTAAGCGAAAAATCCAAGTGAAGAAATCGCCAAAGAAACCCTCTGAATTTACGAGCAGTGTGATTAATATCGTCAAATACAATTCATCCATTCAGGTATTGCCCAACACCTTATATATGTATTTTGAATTATCTGGAATTACCAATGTTCAAGATATTCATGATTGGAGAAGTAAAACACGGGGAAATTTCAAGTCGGTTGATTTTAAATTGGGGCATTTAGATTTCAATGAAGTAGCGGTTTATAAGGATGTTGCAAAAGCCATCATGGACTTTATTTAGGGCAAAAAAAAGGCCTCACTGGGAGGCCTTTTTACTATAGAAAAAAACAAATCACTTTAATACATCAAACATGCGCTGTCCAATTTCAGCTGGACTTGCAACAACATGAATGCCACAAGCTTCCATGATGGCCATTTTTGCAGCAGCGGTGTCGTCTTTACCGCCAACAATTGCACCAGCATGACCCATTCTGCGGCCAGCAGGGGCTGTTTGTCCTGCGATGAAACCAACTACAGGCTTGGTGCCAAATTCTTTAATCCAATGAGCGGCTTCTGCTTCCATACCTCCGCCGATTTCACCGATCATAACCACACCTGCAGTTTCAGGGTCATTCATGAACAACTCAACGGCTTCCTTAGTGGTAGTTCCGATTATTGGGTCTCCGCCAATTCCAATAGCGGTAGATTGACCTAAACCTAATTTGGTAAGTTGATCAACCGCTTCGTAAGTAAGTGTACCTGATTTAGATACCACCCCAATATTGCCTTTTTTGAAGATAAAACCAGGCATGATACCGATTTTAGCTTCTCCTGGAGTAATGATACCAGGACAGTTAGGACCGATTAGGCGGCTATTTTTGCTTTGCAAATATTCACGCACCATAACCATATCTTTAGTTGGGATGCCTTCGGTGATGGCAACGATTACGCCAATGCCTGCATCGGCAGATTCCATAATTGCATCGGCTGCGAAAGCAGGAGGTACAAAAATGATACTTACGTTTGCGCCTTCTTCTTTAACAGCGGCCTCAACGGTATTGAAAACGGGGCGATCTAAATGAACGCTACCGCCTTTTCCTGGTGTTACACCGCCAATTACGTGCGTGCCGTACTCGATCATTTGTGTGGCGTGAAATGTTCCCTCGTTACCGGTGAAACCTTGCACCACAATTCTTGAATTTTTATTTACTAAAATACTCATGTCCTGAATCTCTCTGCGAAAATAACCCTTGCAATTTAGATTCCCACACAATAATTACATAATAACCTAGATTTAAATCATCAGGCCTCTATTTTCGGGGGAATTTTAAAACTTCCAAGACTCATTTTTATCAATTTTGAGAAGTTTGTCCATGGGTGCATGGTCTGACCTAATTTCATGAACAATCCCGTTACTTTATTCCAAAGGTTGTAATTTAATTTGTTCGTATTTCTGCTAGTTTGTGTGTAAATGTGCTCTTGAAAAACCCGCAAAACAAACAATTTCAAAGTGAGGGGGTATGGAATATCTTTAATGCAAGAATTTTATTGAGAATTGTGCATGCTTATAGCGTATTTAAACTCCAAATGCATGTCGGAAGGATATTGAATTTTTTAAAAATACAAAGATCGAAAAACAATATCTATCCGACCTCATTTAATATTTGCAATAATCGCAAATGAAATTACTTCTCGATTAAAGACGTAATGTTTGATGATAAGGGCCCTGTCGTAGACGGGAAATAGGCCAATAATTTACCCTCTTCGTTCAACAGGTATTTGTTGAAATTCCAACTTACCTCGCTATCTAATACTCCATTAACGCTCTTTTTAGTCAACCAACGGTATAACTCGTGCTGTTTCGGTCCTTTAACATCTAATTTTTCAGTCATTAGAAAGGTAACCCCGTAATTTTTTTGACAGAACGTTTTTATTTCACTTGCAGTACCGGGTTCTTGTCCGCCAAACTGATTGCAAGGAGTTCCAATAATTACCAATTTTTCTGGATATTTTTCTTGGAGCTTTTGCAGCTCCTCATATTGTGGGGTAAATCCACACTCGCTGGCTGTATTTACAACTAATATTTTTTTTCCTTTGAATTCAGAAAGTGCAATTTCAGATCCGTCAAGACCCAATAGTTTTATTTGGAAAAAAGGACTTATGGGTTGGCTGTTTTGCATAGTCTTGGAGTCTACTGTTTTCGATTTGCCGAAAAAGCAACCAGTCAAAGTAGCTATAATACTCAACTTAAGAACTTTATTGAAGATAGATTTCATGCAATAAACAACAAAAATAGGACATAAAGGTTTTAGCTGTTCTTTGTATTCCCATAAAATAAAATGCGTATTTTCGTAAATATGAAGCGTTTTTATAAACTGTTTGCGTTACCCACTTTGATTGTACTTTTTGCCTCATGTGAAGAAGAACCGCCGCCAATTCGATTTATAGAAAAGCCATTATTGGACACTACCTATATGCAAAGTGCGCCAAATGCGCAGCCAAAAACGGTGTGGCTCGCAGATATTACTGGAGTAAGATGCACCAATTGTCCTGAAGCGGCTGAAATGGCACATCAAATTTATACGGATAATCCCGGTCGTGTAGAGTTACTCGCATTATATCCAACCTATTTTCCTACCCTAACGAGTGCATGGTCCGGTTACGATACTCTTACCAATAGCCTTGCTAATGAAGTAATAGGAGGAGAACCCGAAGGAATTCCAAGGGGTTTGGTAGATAATATTGTGTATAACGGTAATCGATTTATTGATCGCTTTTCATGGCCCGCCATTGTGCAGGAACAGTTAAAACTACCTACACCCATTAATTTAGAATTGAAGGCATCGTGGATAAGTGCCGATAACCGAGGCAGAATTGAA
>CBFHGY010000030.1:0-9505 GCA_965655465.1 Bacteroidia bacterium
GGTATAACTGCTCCAATTTCGGAAACCCCTACGTTTCCGTATAAAATTGGAATCCCTTTGGGATATTCGAAAGAAAATTTTCAACCCCCGCAGTTTAGCGCTTAAACCTTATTAGGTTTTTTTCTGCCATCATTTTACTTGATGGTCTTTTACTATTTATTTATTATTAAAAAATGCTAAACAAGATAATTTTCTTTTCTATAAAGAATAAATTAATAATTGGATTGGGTACACTTTTGTTACTCATCTTTGGAGGCTATTCCGTTTCTCAATTGCCTATTGACGCGGTACCTGATATTACGGATAATCAGGTACAAATTATTACTACCTCGCCTTCATTGGCAGCTCCTGAGGTTGAACGTCTAATAAGTTTTCCCATTGAACTTAAAATGGCGAGTATTCCTGAAATTGAAAAAATCCGTTCGTTTTCTCGATTTGGATTGTCTGTAGTAACCCTCGTTTTTAAAGAAAACGTAGAGGTTTATTGGGCAAGGCAACAAGTAAGTGAGCGGTTACAACAACTGAGCAACGAAATTTCAAAAAGTATTGGAGTACCTGAAATGGCCCCAATTACTACCGGGTTAGGCGAAATTTACCAATATGTAGTGGAAGCGGAGCCTGCGTATAGAGATGCCTATACACTTCAAGATTTACGGAATATTCAAGATTGGATTATTCGACGCCAACTTTTAGGGACTCCAGGAGTTGCGGATGTGAGCGCCTTAGGAGGGAAATTGGAACAATTTGAGGTAGCCATCGAACCTGAAAAATTATCAGCTTTAGGAATTGGGATAACTGACGTATTTCAAGCTTTGGAACAAAATAATGAAAATACAGGTGGGGCCTATATAGAACGAAATGATGCGGCATATTTTATTCGCAGTGAAGGTCTTGTGGGTTCATTATCAGATATTGAAAATATTGCAATTCCCCAAACCAATACGCAGGTTCCCGTTTTAATTAAAGACATTGCAAAGGTGCAAAGAGGACATGCGGTTCGCTATGGGGCTAGCAGCATGAATGCCCAAGGTGAGGTGGTAAGTGCAATTGTGATGATGATTAAAGGAGAAAATTCTTCTGAGGTGATTCAGAAAGTTACCAATCGAATTGAGGTTATACGAAAAACACTTCCCAAAGGAATCGTAATCAAACCATTCCTAGATCGAACAAATTTAGTGAATCGAGCCATTGGAACGGTAAAAAGCAACCTCATTGAAGGGGCGCTGATTGTAATTTTTGTGTTGATGTTGATTTTAGGGAATTTTAGAGCGGGTTTGATCGTGGCTTCCGTAATTCCATTAGCACTCATGTTTGCATTTGGAATGATGTACCTGTTTGGTGTTTCAGGAAACTTGATGAGTTTAGGAGCTATAGATTTTGGGTTGATCGTAGACGGTGCCGTGATTATTGTTGAAGCGAGCATTCATCATTTAACGCGCATTCAAAAATTTAAGACGCTCACCCAAGATCAAATGGATCAGGAGGTGTATGCGTCCTCAAGTAAAATCCGAAATTCGGCCGCTTTTGGCGAAATCATAATCCTTATTGTGTATATACCACTTTTGGCTTTAGTGGGTACAGAAGGTAAAATGTTCAGACCGATGGCCCAAACCGTGAGTTTTGCTATTTTAGGTGCATTTATTTTGTCCTTAACCTATGTTCCCATGATCTCTGCGTTGTTTTTATCCAAAAAAGCGCCAAAATCCGATACCTTTTCAGACCGATTTATTAACCGTTTAAATCAGGTTTATCAACCTTTACTGTCTTGGGTTTTGAACCGGAAAATTTGGGTGTTGACGTTTTCTATTGCCTTGCTTTTTATTTCTTTATGGAAATTTTCACGCCTTGGTGGTGAGTTTATTCCAACACTCGATGAGGGAGATTTGGCGGTACAAGCTACTTTGTTAACGGGGAGTTCCTTGACTGCAAGTTTAGAAGTGACACAAAAAGTTGAGAAACTCTTATTGACACATTTTCCAGAAGTGAAGAATGTAGTTTCAAAAATTGGATCTGGCGAAATTCCTACAGACCCGATGCCGGTAGAAGCCGCCGATATTATGATTGTTTTAAAAGACCGTTCGGAATGGGTTTCCGCCAAAACACGACTTGAACTCGTTGACAGCATGTCGAAGGTTTTGGCACAATTAACCGGAGTAAATTTTAGTTTTCAACAACCTATTCAAATGCGATTTAATGAATTGATGACCGGCGTACGTCAAGATGTGGCGGTTAAAATTTTCGGGGAAGATTTAGAGCAATTATCCCAATATGCAAAACAGGTGGGTAGTTTGGCGCAAGGTATAAATGGGGCTTCTGATGTATATGTTGAAGAAGTTACTGGCATTCCTCAAATTGTGATTACCTATAACAGAAAGGCTTTAGCCCAATACAATTTGGATATTGCCAACTTGAATCAACAGGTCAATATGGCCTTTGCGGGTTCAAGTGCTGGGAAGATATATCAGGGAGAGCGGTGGTTTGATTTGGTAGTACGTTTAGATAAATCAGATAGGAATGGACTTGAGTCGGTGCAAAATTTGCCTATTATTCGCTCGGGGAATACGGTTATCCCTTTAAGTGCTTTGGCCGATGTATCCTTGAAAGAAAGTCCCTATCAGATTCAAAGAGACGATACCCGTAGGCGCATAATAGTAGCCTTTAATGTACGCAATGCAGATGTGGAAACCGTGGTAAAAGAGTTGCAAATGGTAATGGATGCAAAATTGAAATTGCTTCCAGGGTATTCCTATTCATTCGGAGGGCAGTTTGAAAATTTAATCGAAGCGAAAAAACGTTTGGCCCTTGCAGTGCCCATGTCGCTGTTGTTAATTCTGGTACTGTTATTTTTTACATTTAACAGTCTTGCTCAGAGTTTGTTGATTTTTACAGCTATCCCCTTTTCGGCTATTGGAGGGATTTGGGCTTTGAGTTTAAGAGGAATGCCTTTCAGTATCTCTGCCGGAGTAGGATTTATTGCCTTATTTGGAGTTGCAGTGTTGAATGGAATTGTACTAATTTCGGAATTCAACAGTCTTAAAAAGGATGGAGTCACCGATATCAAGGAGCGCATTTCTAAAGGAGCGCGGCATCGATTGCGCCCTGTAATTATGACCGCTGCTGTTGCATCTTTGGGATTCTTACCCATGGCTTTTTCTGGTTCTGCTGGAGCAGAAGTTCAAAAGCCCCTGGCCACGGTTGTAATAGGTGGTTTGATTACGGCAACCCTTTTAACGATGCTGGTATTGCCCGTGCTATACATGCTTTTTGAATCCAGGACGAAAAAAAGCAGCCCCCTTTTAATGCTACTTTTGATTTTTGGGATTCTTTTACCTCAGAACAGTGTCGCTCAAGGCGAAATTCGAGTAATAAAAAACATAGATGAAGCGCTTAATCAGTTAGTTGCGTATAATTTGGAAATAGCAGCGCAAAAGCATTTCCAAAATGCTTCTGAAGCACAAATAAAAGCCGCTTGGGATTTAGATAATACGGCCGTCGATGTCATGTTTGGGCAGTATAACAGCGTCTTTAATAACGACAATCATATTGCCATAAATCAAGGATTTAAAAATCCATTCGTTTATGTTTCTCAAGTCAAACAGAAACAAGAACAAGCACTTTACACTCGCGTAAGTAATCGTATTGAAAAAGCGCGACTTCGAAGCAATATCCAAAGGCAGTGGGTTGAAATTTATGGAATTCAACAATCCCAAAGGGTGTTAAAACAGAAGTTCGAATTTTTAACCCAACTTCAAAATGCACTTATAAAACGTTTGGAATTAGGAGATGCAACGGAATTGGACCTTAACCTTGCAAGTTCGGCTCTCAAAGAACTGAATTTGCACTTGCAAACACTTGAAACGAGTCAATTGCAGGGGTATCGGACCTTGTTTATGGAGCTGAATTTAAGTCCAGGAGATACCATATTAATAACCGAATCTGTTCAGTTAAAGCCAAACATTGGGTTGGAATCTAAAGGACATCTAGAACGCTTCAATTCGGAATTGCGTTTACGCGCCTTAGATCTGCAATTGGAGAAGAGGAGTTTGTGGCCGAACATGCGAATTGGATATTTCAATCAAACTTTAAATGGTCCAAGTAGCGATTTGAATGGGAATGATGTTTGGCACACTCCACAAGACCGATTTAGTGGATTTACTTTTGGGTTGGATATTCCTCTGGGTTCCTTCTATTCTAAAGCACAGCGAATTAAAGCAACACGAGAAACCTATTTAGGTTCACAATCGCATACAAAATATATAAGCCAGCAATACCTCTTGGAATGGAAAAATTTGAATCGACTTATAGAACTAGATGAATCGAGAATGATGTATTTTCAGGAAACTTTATTACCGATGGCTGCAAAAATAGAGTTGCAGTTGAAGACAGCCTTTGAATTAGGAGAAATCGATTTTATGGATTTTTCCAAGGGCATGGAACATATTTGGAATCAAAGATTGCTTGCTATTGAAACACAAAAAAATTATCAATTACACCTTATTCAACAAGAATTTTTAAATATAAATTAACATGAAATTTAATATAAAAACCACATTAGTGGCAATAATAACGATACAGGCAGCCTGCACAGCTCCAATTTCCGAGACAAAATCTGAAAACAAGGAATCAGACCTAATCACATTGTCTCAGGAAGAAAAAAAACTTGCAGGGATACACGAAACTAGTGCACAATGGAAGGATATATCGCATCGAGTGAGTACTAGAGGTTTGGTGAACATTCCCCCACAAAATTCATATTCAGTACATATTCCTTATGGCGGATTCGTCAAAATTGGAGAAATGCTGCCAGGAACTCCTATAAAAAAGGGAATGGTCTTGTTTTATGTTCAAAATCCAATTTTTATTAAAATGCAACAAGCCTATTTAGAAGCCAAAATAAAACAAGAGCAGTTAGATCTATCATACAAACGTCAATCTACATTGGTAGATGAAAAGATCCATGCAGCAAAAACCTTGGAATCCTTGAGGGCGGAGCGCGATATGAATTTGGTATTGTTACAATCTTTAAAATCACAACTTGAAATTATTGGTGTGGATATTAAGCGTTTAAACCCCAATGATATCCGGGCAGAATTGCCTGTTTTTGCTCCCGAAAGTGGCTATATAGAAACGGTTAAAGCGGCAAATGGCGCGTATGTTTCCGATAAGGATGTGGTATTAACGATGAATCGATTTGATGACCTCCACATTGAATTAGATGTATTTGAAAAGGACTTGATGTATGTGAAAGAAGGTCAACAAATACAGTTTAAATTGGTACAGGACGGTATAGAAACACCCGCACGAAATGCCCATGTTTTTCTAATTTCTACCAATATTACAAGTGGAGGTACAGCAAAAATTCATGGACATTTGAATTCCAAATACACCGATTTAAGACCGGGTATGTTTTTGAACTCGGAGATATTGTGTAATCCGCGAAAAGTATTGCAATTACCTTCTTCAAGTGTGGTTAATTTCCAACAAAAGAATTATGCCTTTTATACATTAACCGATTCCAACACTTCAAAAATTGAATACCGAATAAAGGAATTGAAGTTGGGAACTACAAACGATAATTGGGTGGAAATTATTCCAGAGGAGGTTGATTTTGATTACGAACATGCACAATGGGTAGACCAAGGTGCTCGTTTATTGTTGTCGAGGTTAAAGAATGTTTCCGACGAATAATTCCATAGAATAGAACCTCGAATGGAGTGATTCTTCTCTCTTTACCCTTGAATTCTTCGAAATTTCACACAATTCACTGAAATTTACGTATAGAAAGGTGAATTCAAAGTATTAGAAGTACTGGATTTTAACCATTTTTTTCAGGTTTTGATTAGAAGTCTATACCTTTGAACACGGCATGAATAAAAAGAAACTAGCGCTACACTGGAAAATCATTATCGGCTTATTGTTGGGTGTTATTTGGAGCGTAGTTTCGGCATCGGCCGGGCTTTCTAACTTTACAGCACTTTGGATCAATCCATTTGGGGTGATATTTATTCGTTTGTTGAAACTTATTGCGATTCCCTTGGTATTGTTTTCAATCATTACCGGGGTTGCCAGCCTTAGTGATGCGCGCAAACTAGGTCGTATGGGTGGACGTACCATTGGCATGTATTTGGCAACTACGGCGGTGGCCGTAGCTATTGGCCTGCTTTTAGCAAATGTGATAAAACCAGGAACTAAGATCAGTGATTCGGAAATTCTGTTGAACCGGATAAAATATGAATTATGGGCAAAGTCCAATGGGGTAGTGGTTAGTGATGCCTTGTGCGAGTCTTGTAAATCGGAAAATCAAGAATTTGTATTGCGAGCTCAAGCAGATTTAGGCGACCCCACTGCAGATGTAAAAGCTAAAATTGAGGCAGCCCAGAAAGTTAAAGATGGAGGCCCATTGCAAATATTGGTAGAATTCGTGCCTGAGAACATCATCGGCGCTATGGGCAATATGAGTCAAATGTTGCAAGTGATCTTCTTTGCATTAATGTTTGGCTTGGCATTAATTTCCTTAAAGCCAGAGGTAGCTAAGCCCGCAATTGACTTCTGCAGTTCTGCGAATGAGGCTTTTTTAAAATTGGTAGAGTTGATCATGCAGGGAGCTCCTCTTTTTATATTCGCTTTAACCGCAGGAGTTTTTTCCAAGATGGCGGGAGATGATTTGAATGCATTGATTGAGTTATTCAAGGGGTTAGGTGTATATATGATAACGGTAATCTTGGGATTGGTTACTATGTTGACCTTGGTTTACCCTTTGATGCTGAGGCAAATAGTGAAGAAGAAATTCAAATATTCTAAGTTTTTTAAAGATTTAAGCCCCGCACAATTTTTGGCTTTCTCAAGCAGCTCCAGTGCAGCCACTTTGCCCGTTACCCTAGAGTGTGTTACTGAGAATTTAAAGGTTTCTCGTTCTACGGCTGATTTTGTACTTCCCATTGGTGCAACCATGAACATGAATGGTACGAGCTTGTACCAAGCGGTTGCGACGGTTTTCCTGGCACAAATGCATGGAATTGATTTGAGTTTTTCCCAATATTTAATGATTACACTTACTGCAACCCTTGCTTCAGTTGGTTCAGCCGCGGTACCCAGCGCAGGCTTGGTAATGTTGGTAATGGTATTGAGTGCGGTAGGTTTAAATCCCGCTTGGATTGCCATTTTATTTCCAGTGGATCGCATTTTAGATATGAGTAGAACCGTTATCAATGTAAGTGGCGATGCCGCTGTTGCAGTGGCCATCGATCATTGGGAACGGCGGGAATAATAAACTTAAACAACTTCAACTCTTTAAAAAATTAAAAAATTGGAAACTTTTATCGCTTATTGGAACTTGTTTACGGTTGTTTTAGGAATCACATTGATTCTATTTATTTGTTTGAAACTTCCAAAATCCTGGGGTACAAGAATTGCCTGTTTTATGTTGTCGGTGATGTCATTACGCAGTTTGGTATACTGTAGTTTTCAACTGGATTGGATGCCTTCTATGTTTAATTTAATGGGAATATCAAGTGCGCTTCAATTTATGTTGGGATATGCATTTTACCTTTATATTAGCTGGTTGGAGGGTCCGAATAAGCGGCCTGATTTTACTTGGTACCATTGGGTATTGCCGGTTTTTACTTTGATTAGTTTAGGACTATCAAACTTGCTACAAGGTCCGCAAATGTATCCCATATCGAGTTATAGCCAAGCCATTCACCAATTGCAAAGTTGGTTGCCTGTGAAGGCCTATGTTGTACTTTGGATATTACAAACTGGGTATTATATGACTGCCGTTTTGATAAAAATGAGGGATTTTCCCAATTCGGAAACCTTAAAAAGTGGGTTGTTCCCAATTTTTCTAATAGTTGGTTCCTTTGTTTCCATTTATCTTGTTTATACAGGTTCTATTCTCTCCAATTGGTTTTTTGGAGGAAGCCTAATTTGGATGCAGTCGAGCGCCATCTTTAAACCTTTATTTATTTTAGGTTTGTTTGTAGTATGTTATCGCAATCCATTTTTATTGAAAATCCCAATGCGTTTATTTGAATCGGAAATAGATTTTAGAGAAAAGGCGAATGTATGGGAGGTTGATATCCTTAACATTCAAAATTTAAATTTGCCGCACCAGCGCTATCAAGACCCCGAAACTGTATTGCAATTAACCGATAAAATTGATTCTTGGGTGCATGCCCAAAAAGCATTTCGAGATCCTGATTTTTCAATTAATGAATTGTCTGAATCCATAGGTTTGCCAGTTTCGCATATGCGATTTTTATTTAAGGAATTTAATCAATTAACGTTTAATGATTATCGTAATTTGTGCCGGGTTAAGGATTTAGAGGAGCTTTTTAGAGATACAAATAAAAAACACCTAAGTGTTGAGGCTCTTGGTGAGATTTGTGGGTTTGGATCTAAAAGTGCAATGTTTAGGGCTGTTAGAAGGCATTTTGATATGACACCGCAAGAGCTTCAATACCGGTTATCTATTTCGAATTAAAAATCCGCAAGCGATGCGCGTTTAAAAATGGTAATTGCCCGTAAGCGGATTTTCTTTGGCAAATACATAAATTAATACACTTCCAGCAATCAGAATTAAATGGAAAACAATTAAAAAGATATTTGATAGATTAAACTTGTTTTTTGTGGCACTTTTTTCTTTTTTGCGATATTCGATATTTAGAAATAAAATGAATAAACTTAGAATTTGATGGATAGCAGTAAGTAAAAAGCTGTACCATAAAATTGGGAAAAGACTTATAAATAAAAGGACATAGCTGAACTTATATATTTGTCGCTTTCTTGCCACACGTGCTTTTGCTTGTAATTCTTTAATTTCTTGAGAGGTGGTGTTCATGGTATTTTGAAATTTGGTCTAAAATCCCTAATCCTGCTATAAAAACCAAGAAATAATTATTCATAATTTTTAGTCTCAGCAATGAATAAAAGAAACCGTGAATGGAATGTGATTGTGTAATATGGTATTTTATCAGAAGCACTGAAATGATGTCACAGGTGAGTAAAATGCTAAAAATGAATATAATGAGCTTGGTGTATTCTTTAAAGAATCTGGGAAATAGCCAATATGTAAACATCCATTTTAGGGCACAAATAGGGTAACGCAATGCCACGGTAAAATGCAATTTCATACCCAAAAAATCATGCGCTTCTCTTTTGAAAAAATAATAGAAATAACGCATATCAATGAAATCGATAATCCATACTCCCAAAAGGAGGAGTACCAATTTCCATCTTGAATCACTGTACATGCGTGTCGGTTTGATTTTGCATGACTTTTTTAATTTCGAAATGTAAATATCCCCTCCATAAAATAAACATGTCGATATAAATGAATGTTTGAAAGAGATATTTATGGAGAAATTGAAAAAATTCGGGCGCGATTAATGCCACTTGGAAGAGGCCGTAAATCCGTAAAATATTCATCAGAAAAATAAATACCACGCCTATTATGGCAAATACCATTTTATTTTCAAATTCGCCAATCGGTATAGATAAAAGAAAA
>CBFHGY010000030.1:9604-22637 GCA_965655465.1 Bacteroidia bacterium
GAGAGGTAAAGTACGATTAAATTTCGACCGTTACAGGCATCTCCAATTCGAACTACGGAGAGATTTTTATCAATGAGACACCAGGGTTCTTGAGTATGTGGGCCCCCTACTGTGATGTGGGTTCCGTGAATCCAATTTTGCAAATAAGCCGACATATAAGTGACAAAATGAGTGATACCACCATCTATTTTTTGCAGGCCTTTGGGGAAAATCCATTCTGCAAGCCACCAAATTATCCAAAAAATGGTAAACCTGATTATGAAAATTCCCACAGGCTGCGTTTTGAGGGATTCGATTTTTTTATAATAAATATTTAAATCCACCCAATTATTTATTTCTTATTCTGAAATGCTTTCATTTTGCGTGAGCCGTAGTATAAGGAAGCACCAATAACGAGGGTAAGTCCACCGTCTACTGGGATTCCGGTTCCTCCGGTAGAACCGTCGCTATTGTGCATGGTTCCGGCATCGTCGATGCCTCCAAGTAAAGTTCCTAATCCGGGACCTGCGAACAGACCTGAAGTATATATGAAGCAGCTTATTAAGATGATTTTTTTCATGGAAATAGATTTAGAATTGTACGATGTGTTTTAGTGAAGTGTGTCCTAAGTGAGTATGGATGTCGATGAAGTAAATGCCCGCATTTTGCATTACAATTGCGGGTATTTCTGCATTTTTGTTGGTGTTTTCTATGGAAGTTTCCCATAGGATTTTACCGCTTAAATCGCGAACTACAATGCCAGAAATTGCGGCATTGGCTTGTACGTTTAGGGTGTTACCCGTTGAACTTGGATTAGGGAAGATTAGAGCGTGTGCCTGTTCTTGTGCAGGCTTTTGGATATTGCTGTTAATTTGAGCGATTTGCAATTCCAAACGTTCTGTACCAAAGGTTTTAGGATTTTTAAGATCGATGTTGAGATCCACAGCAATACCATCATTTAAGAGGTATGTTTTATCGGTGAAATGGTCAATAAGCGTTACTTGATGTGCATCTAAAAAGGGAGAAGCATCGGCCTGAATGGTGATATTTCTAGAAACATTGGAGAATAATCCAAGCGCAATACGTTCAGATTCGCTTCCAAAGGTTCTTGAATCGATGGAGAGTTGCTTTCCGTCTTTAGAGAGGGTAAAGAAGTTGATGTCGGCGTTTTCCATCTTTGCTCCATCGAAATAATCTTTAATGTCAGAGGCTTGGTCGTTGGCAATCAAACGGGTTTGATCGTACAGATGATCCTTTACAAAGACATTCAAAAGGAGGTCGGAAGCAAGGCTTCCCCCAAGAAAAATATCTGCCGGAGTTTCGGTAGATTTATCGGTTTCTTCAAAGGTGATAGAACCGCTAGCAGATACTTCGGTTGCAAAACCCGCATAAGCAGGCAAAACATAACTGTCGGTATCCCAAAGCTTGGAAACATAACCGCCATTGGCACCTAAATTGGAATCGAAAACCCAATAGGTGCTGCTTACATTGCTTCGATTAGAGGAAGTAATGGACTGCATTTGGATGGGCGAGGGATAGGGATTTCCCACGGTAACAAAGTCAGAATTGCTGCCTTTTGATAGTGTGATGTTTTGAGTACCAGTATTTATCATTCCTCTCATGTTTAGAGTTACAGCCGATGGGGTATAGGCAATTCCATCAAGTCCTTCTCCCTTGGCGCCGCGGATATAGATAAGCGCGGGAGTGGCTTTAGCCCAAGAGTTAGTGTTTGCGCTGGTAAAAGCCTTCCAACCCGGATTGAGTCCGCTGGAAGTATTATCGGCGGCACTTGGATCAAAATAGAAAGCCGAGGGATTGTTATTGGGGGTAGCGGTAAATCCGTTAGAACCTCCGCTGCCGGTGATATCGATATCGTCGGTGACTTGATTCAGCGCAATGGAGGTGTTAAAGGGGTGGGCCAAGAAACGGAATACACGTCGACCCGGGATGTATTGTTGTACAATGAAACCCGTGCTATTTCTAGTCTCTATCGCACCGGCGCTCTCACCCACAAAGGCGGTATGGGTAGCGTCTGAGAGTAGGGTCACTAAGTTGGTAAAGTAAATCTTGCCGTTAGCGCAAGTAATTTTTTCGGAAAGTTCGACATTTCCGATAATTGTTGCGGTAAGTCCATCGCTTCCGGTTTTTTGGATGGATTTAAGTTGGATTCCGCTTGTGATGACGACTTTGGAGGTGTTTGCGAAGCGTAGGTTGTTCGTATTTTGGAAGAGATTATGAAAGATTAAATTAGAGTTTTCATGAGGAATTAAAAATCCACGTTCTTTATATACATAATAACGGTTGACGGTTAAATCGTAACCGTTTAAATTCAAATAACTAGTGTCTATATTGTCTAAAAAACGCAAATTCGGAATGGATGTGGCTTGCGATAATGAAAGGGTTGCATTTAGTAATTGCACATCACTGGGTTTAGTTGCTCCTTCGGGGTATAAAAAGTCGCTTAGAGTAAAGTTTGTATAATCCTGAACATATAAACGTTTAGTTATCGCATTCGTGGTGTATTTTATTTTACTTGATGGATTAGAATTGTCCAAAATGATAGGATTGGTATCATTATTATAAAATTCGATGTTATCGTCAATGCTTAATTCATAACCTTGAAAGTCAATTTTACCCCCTCTCAGAACTAATTTATTTACCGTGCAATTGGCATTCAGTTTCATGGTGAATCCTACCGCATTGACCGTAATGTCACATTGATCATTTATTGCGCTTGGCACAGATCCGCCGCATAACCAATTTGCGGGGTCATTAAATGATGGTGTTCCAGTGGTTGGTCCCACCCATTGACAGTCGAACGGCTGCGAAAATAAGCGACCATTCAGATTAAGAATTAAAAATAGAGTCAGTACTATATGTAGTTTTTTCATACTTGCGTGTGGGTATCAAATTATTAACTGCGTCTGTGTAATCGCTGTCGACGGATTTATCCGAAAAACAAATCAACATCAAATTTGATTTCCACTACAATGTTGGATTCAAATTGAGTCTAAATACATACATAATGAAACCCTACTGCCATTTTAATCCCAAAAAAAGTAGTGGATTCGTATAATTAAAAGCATTGCAGTAATTCGTTTGGGGTTATATAAAATCTAATAATGTTATATACCCATTACGCAAAAATTGAGGCTATGAATAATCATTCAATTTGAACATGTATCCTTCCACTCTCGAATAATATTACGTATTTTGCATCTATGCGCAGGTGCTTGCTTTTCATGGTTTTTTGGTTAGTGGGAATTTTTCAACTCCGGGCGCAAATGATTTCAATTTTCCCTCAAAAGGGGAAACCCTTCTTAGACAGTATTGTATTGAATTCTGACACTATTATGGGTCCAAAGTTGTATCGTTTTGGGGATTTAAATGGATCCTTATTTGAACGTGCAATGGGTGGGGAGAATAAGGCATTAATGGCGGTAAAATTTGCAAGCGACTCCTCTTTTTTGGATACGGGTTTCTTATTACCCATTCTCTTAACGGATTATTTGGGTACAGATACGCTGCGGAATGTATTATGGGTAATTTCCCGCACAGATACGGTTTTGAATTCGATAAATTGGGTTCAAAAGGCCCTTTTAGATAGCGCATGGCAAAATATAGCTTGGTCCGAAAGTTTTAATTCTGCCGATACCTTTGCCTATTTTGTATTGTCCGATTATTTGTTGCCTCTTCCTTGTAGTCATGAATCCGTATACTTGGTTTATGAGGGCCCAGAAAGTATTACGTTAAATATCGATCAGGATGCCGCTTCTGGATTGTCATTTGAAGAATGTATGATTTTTATTCATGAACATATCGATCATTTGAAGGCGTTTCACGATTCGAATTGTTTACAAGACATGCCCCAAATTACCCTAGAGGTAGCGGTTCGCAACGCAGATATTTCCTCCATTCGAGCGTTTATGCACGAAATTTCGAAAATGGGCTTACGTATTGAATTGATTTTTCAATGGGAACCGTAACGGAGCTCCTTTTAATTATAATATCTTTGCCCCGTGCTCTTTAACGCCCTTGAATTTTGGATTTTTTTACCCGTAGTATGGCTGCTTTATTTCCTGCTACCTCAAAAAGTGCGTTGGATTTTCTTACTGCTTTCTAGTTATTTCTTCTATGGTTTTTGGCAATACGAATTTGCTTTATTAATGCTTTTTACTTCAGTATTCGATTGGTATTGTGCCAAGAGAGTACATGTTTCTAACCATAAATTGTGGAGGCAATTTTGGATGTGGACAGCAATTGTAAGTGACTTGGCTGTTTTATTTATTTTCAAGTACTTTGATTTTGCTTTGGGGGAAACACCCTTCGCCAAAAGTTTATACCAGCACAATGCGTTTGCCTGGATGATTGAATTGGGGAAATATGTAATTCCCGCGGGGATTTCCTTTTATACCTTTCAGAGCATCAGTTATGTGGTAGATGTATATAGAAAAGAAGAAGAGCCCGAACCCAACTTAGTTAAATTCATGCTCTTTGTCTCCTTTTTTCCACAGCTGGTTGCAGGACCTATAGAGCGTTTTGGAAAACTGCACCGGCAACTGTTTGCCTCGTATCAGCCTAAATTGGAAGATCTTAAAAATGGTGGGAGACTGTTACTTTATGGATTGTTTTTGAAGGTGGCAGTGGCGGATAATTTGGCGGGCGTGGTGGATTCCTACTACGTCGATACGGGTGCTTTTGCGCGATCCTCCGCGTGGGTCGCAACGTTTATGTTTACTTTTCAAGTTTATTATGATTTTTTTGGATATTCTTTGATGGCACAAGGGGCTGCACTTTTGTTTGGAATACATTTAATGGACAATTTTAATAAACCCTTTTTGGCGCAAAGTATCCCCGAATTCTGGCACCGTTGGCATATTTCTTTAAGTACTTGGTTTCGAGATTATATTTATATCCCAATTGGAGGAAATAAAGGCGGAACGCCTATCCTGATTTTTGGAGTATTGTTGGTTTTTTTTACAAGCGGACTTTGGCATGGGGCAAATGCGACCATGATTTATTTCGGTTTGAGTCAGGGCGTATTATACCTCTTCGATAGATTTGTTTTTCGCAAAACTTTTTCGGGAAATTCGATAGGTATAGGCATACGACGGTTGAAAACAGCGTTCTTCTTTATGACCACCTTGGTATTCTTTCGCTCTTCGAACGTGGCGCAAAGTTTTGATATCTTCCGAGATTTATGGGTTTCAAGAACCTATTGCGAGACACCGGCATTGCATTTGAAAATAGATCCACAGGTGTGGTTGTTTTTATTTGTGGGTTTAATTTTAGATCATGTGATTGTTAGAGAACGTGTAGATCGTTGGATATCGCCTCTAAAATTAGCCTACCGGTGGTTTTGGTATTTGTTTTTCTTGACAGCCGTATTGCTTTTTGGCGGTGCAGTCAATCACCCATTTGTGTATTTCCAATTTTAATCTGCCATGAAAAAAGATTCCCAAATTCTCATTATTTTAAAATGGATGATCCCCAGAATTGGGGGAGTATTGGTTTTTCTAATAGGTTTGAATGTGGTGTATCGCTATACGCGTTGGGAAAAAGACATTCGGGAATTTTCGCGGGTTCGCAATCGAATTGATTCTGCCTTTAATTCCGGGGCTGATATTTATTTGGGTGAGAGTTCTAATACCAGTTTCAATCCATGGACCGATACTTTAAATGAATCTATTGCAGATTTTTTACAAGATTATTTCCCCGAAAGGAAAATTGAGGCGGTTACCCATGAAGGGTATCATCCTGGATTGTTCAAGCAAATGTTGGCATTATTGCCATCTTTACCTAAAGATTCTATGCGCACGATTTGGTTGGGGGTGAATTTGAGAACCTGTGGTCCTTCAGCGATATTTTCGGGAAACGAGGCTTCGAACCAACGCGAAGCTTTGTATTATTCCAATCGGCCGCCCTTGCTTACCCGTATTTTCATGGGGATGCATTTTTACGATAATAGGAATGAGCGCGAGCGGGAGCGTTTGAAGTTTCAATGGTGGCGAACACGTGAATTAAATGTGCGAGAGGGGAGTAAAGTCCCCTATAATACGGCCTTGGAATGGATAGATGCGGTGGCTAAGAATTATGATACGCGTTTGCCTGAAGATATTAAGGGCATGATGGGCGCCTATATCAAAGAATTTGCATTTGTTTTAGACGAGGAAAATCCGCGTTTACAAGATTTGAAAGAAATAGTAGAAATATGTGCATCTAAGGGTTGGCACTTGGTGTATCATATATTACCCCCTAATAGATACCATGCTGCTTGGTTGTTTACCCATCAAAATCCCGCCGTTCGAGTTAACGATAGTTTGATTGAATCGGATTTGCGCTATGAGCTTCCCCCGAGTGAATTATTGGGATTGATCGATTATAACTATGCGTTCTTAAGGAGGAAGTTTTTCGAATGGGGCGTAGAGGTTGTGGATAATTATCATTTGAAGGAGGCCGTGGTGGAAAATGCAGCGAAAAAAGGCTCGTATTTTACGGATCAATGGTATCCCACGGAACATTATAATGCTGTGATTCGGCATGCGATTGCGGGGCGATTGGCATTTCAAGAATTGGAAGGAGATAGTGTTGAGTGGAGGGTTCGGCAACAACGTGTGTGGAGCCAATTAAGACAAAACAACTATCCCAATTGGGATATTGTAATGCCTTTATCGGATCCAGAACGTCGAGGGTATAGGCATTGATTGATAAATTTGAACACTTAAATCGAAAAAAATCGATTTATCATATCCTACCAAACCATCGAAATTGCTAGGGTAAGGTTGGTGGGCGCACTTGGAAAAACAAATACCTCTTGAGTGAGTTGTCTATCATATAAATAGCCCCAAGTGTACCCATTATTGAGGTATCGGTTGTTGAAAAGATTCTGAATTTGAAGTTTAATTTGAAGGCTTCTTTGTTCGCTTAATACCCGTTTGAAAGCGAATTGGAGTTCAGAAAATGTATATGCCGGTATGGAACGGTAGTCGTTACCTGTATTGTCTAAAAATTGTTGACTCACATACTTTTGTAGAAATTGCAATTCATAACGGTTCGATTTTTTGCGAATTTCGTAGTTCAGACCGGCGGATGCTACTAAATCCGGTGAATATGCAATGGGCGCGTTTTTATAAAGGGTGTCGAATGTGCTATAATCTAAATAATCTACCCATGAAGCAGGTGAAGCAATGATTCTGTTCTGGCTAAATGCCCCATTGGCAATAAAGCGAAGCGTTTGCTTATCTTTACTAAATATCGGTGTTTGAACGCCTATTTCAATCCCGCGTCTGAAACTTCTGTCTACATTTTGTCTTAACGGGGTTCCAACATCATTAAGGGCCCCCGTGAGGACTAACTGGTTGAAATAATCCATATAATAAAGATTGATGCTTACTTGACTTTGATTTCTATGCGACCACGTGTAACCCAATTCATAGTCAATAAGGCGCTCTGGTTTTGGAACCTCTCCTGAAATATTATCTACAAAATCACTGCGTGCGGGTTCGCGATTGCCCACGGAAACGGTAGCTTGATAATCCGACTTTGAATGGTTTCTGGAAGTTGTATAGAAAATGCCGGCTTTCGGATTGAAAAATAAGAATTCGCCTGTGAAATTGATGTTTAATAAGTCGTTATCGGTGCCCAATCCATCGTGTTTAACATACCGTAACTGCACATCTGTAAACATATTTAAACCATCTGAAAATTTGGGAAAATACGTCCATTTTCCAAATAGATTGATATCGGTTTTATTTCCTGAAGAACGGTAATATTCTTTGGGTAACTGTGAATTTAAACTTGGATTGATATCCAGGATTTCAACGTCATTAATGGGTTTCCCCGCTGCAATTACACGACCAAAATGTGCACCTATATACCTACTTGCTCCAAATCCAGCTAAAATTTGATGGTCGTTATTGGGGCGATAAATTAAGTGGGTATTGATACCAATGAGATGGTTTTGCAACCAACGCTGTCGCACTAAATTAGCAGTTGTCAAGGTATCGGTATTTTGAATTTCAGCCGGTAATCCATAATAAGTTATATCATCTTGAAATCGAAATTGTTCGAAATATCCTGATCCGAATGTATAATATAAGGTATGATTAATATTTAGCTTTGAATTCCAATTTTTGGAACTATAGTAATGAAAGTGGTGTTGTTGGTAATTGTCTGTTTCATTGGGATATACATAATAATTATAGCGGTTGGGGTTTGAATTAAACAAATTCAGACTGTCTTGATAGTTGCGGTAAGTACCTATATTTCGGAAATAATGGTCGTATAGTGCTTGGGTGTCTTTTGACGTAGTATTTTTATTTCCAAGCTTGTATTTTTCAATGGGAATTCCCCACCACGCTTGATAGGTTTTTTCGGCACCTCCGAAAATCATGAACTTGTGATTCCAACCTTTTGTGTTATGGCTCTGGAGAGAACCCATATATCCGTATAATTCGGTACCGGCTCGGTCAATGAATCCATTCGAACCAATATGGCTGATTCGCAAGTCGTAAGTCCAATCGGTTTGTCCCATAAACCGAATAAACGGACTGTAATATTTAGCGGTTATTTTTCGGGTATTGTATGATCCATAAGAAAGGTCAAACTCGGCCTTATCGGTTAATTTGGTTCCTGTTTGTATCATTACACCACCACCAAAGGAACCTGCTCCGTGAACGCTACTTCCAACGCCTCTTTGTATGTGAATATTACTTGCAGAACTGGCTAAATCGGGCATGTTAACCCAAAATGTACCCTGACTCTCGGCGTCGTTAATCGGTACTCCGTTCACACTGATATTGGTTCGGGTTGCATCAGAACCTCGCATGCGAATTCCGGTATATCCGATACCATTTCCAGCATCGGAAGTAGAAACAATGCCCGTTTGGAATTGCAAAAGCATGGGTAAATCTTGTCCCGTATTCCTTATTTCTAGTTCTTGACTTTTGAGGGTTTCAAAGGCAGGATGTGCTTGCGTTTTGTGTTTTTGAAGGGAACGAATGATAACTTCCTCAATATTGACGATATTTCTTACTCGAGGAAATGGCCACTCGATCGGGTGGGGTTTGATTACTTTTATTTTTGACGGGTCAACTTTAATAATCGTAATGGTATCCTTAGGGATTTTATTGATTTTTAAACTATCTGATTGTGCTTGTAACAAACAAGTGATTAAAAAAAGGAGTACAGTGGTGATGTTTTTCATATCGCGATGTTTTTTTTACATCCGAGTATGCACGCATTAAATGCGACCATTTCCCTTCGCAGGCATTATCCTGAGCAGGTAAGCGGGTTTGATCTCAGCACTCTGTTACGAGGCACCCCGAATGTGGCACGAAGGTATTTAAATAATATTAACTTCGCAAACATGAATTTTAAGGATCTAAATTGGAAAGAACCGGGCATGCAAAAACATGTTTGGGTGAGCAATTTTGGATCTTATCCTTTTTGGGTTCAGCGTGATGATTTAATTCATCCTATTGTCTCGGGTAACAAATCGAGGAAACTTCAAGGATGGTTGGCGTATTATCAAGAGCAGAACTTTGAGGGAATCGTGACCTTTGGTGGTGCCTTTAGCAATCATTTAATAGCCACTGCTTCGGTTTGTGGCGATTTGAAAATTCCTTGCGTTGGCTTAATTCGTGGTGATGAGGGTTTTTCAAATCCCTATTTGGATTATTGCCATTCTCGAGGAATGGAATTGATATTTGTGAGTCGTTCTGATTATCGAAATAAGGATGTACTGAGCGCGGATTACCAAAATTATCAGGGTCGGCGTAATTTGGTAATTCCTGAAGGGGGAAGAGGAGAATTAGGTCTAGTGGGTTTTGACGCACTCGTAGCAACTTGGGAATTGGATTTTCCGGATATCGTGGTACATGCGAGTGCGACCGCCACTACAGCTGCGGGTATACTAAAAGCGATTCAAAAAAGGAATGCTCATACCCGAGTTTTTCCAGTTTTGGTTTTGAAAAATGAAGCGGAACAGGTCAGAACATTGAAAGAATGGAATATTACAGATGGATTTGAACTAATTACAGATTATCATTTTGGGGGATATGCAAAAACAGATGATACGCTTCTTGCGTTTATTGAACAAGTTCAATTACAATTTCAGCTTCCACTAGATCCGGTATATTCTGGTAAAGCGTTTTATGCCTTAATACATGAAGTAATCCCGAATCATGCAGATAAAAAGATCTGTTTTTTGCATACGGGTGGTTGTTTTGGTAATCCGTAGTGGACTTTATTATTTGATAAGTTAATTAGAATAACTGTAATTCTTTTTAAATATTCACTTCTTTTAAGTGAGTGTTATTCCTTTATTTGTGCTTATAGGGATCTACAGAACCTGTGAGGTATAAACGGTGTTTGTTGGTACTTCCTTCAAAAAAGACATCCACATATTTTTTAAAAAATCCGAAGGTATTTTCAGTTTTATATGCCGCTTGTATCCAACCTGACTCACCAGGAGGAATGGCGTCTCGAGAAAAATCGGTAGCTGTGCAGCTGCAGGCAGCTTCCACACCTTTTACTTTTATGGGGTGTTGGCTGTAATTGGTGAATTGAAATTTAAAAGATGCAGGAGGTCCTGTGGGAACACCGCCTTCGAAGAAATGTATGGTTTCATTCCAAGCAATACTATCCAATAAACGGGCTAAAGAATCGGGTTCGATCTCAATTGTTAAGTTGTTTATTTGGCGAGGAAGCTGAGAATGTTGATTTTGTTGTGAATTTAATGCGTTTGTATTCACACTGTTTGTTGAACTTGTGAATTTATGCGTACTTCCGCAAGATTGGAGCGATAGAAAGTAAAAGCAACAAGTTACTATTGCGATGAATTTATGGTTTATCATTGCGAACGACAATTTGTTTGGGTTTGTAAATTTCGGGTTTTTCATTCGGTTTATATTTGGGTCGAATGATTTTTATGTTGCCTTGTAGTATGAATTCAATACTGCCCTCATCATAATCGGCAAACACCCTTTTGAAATAAGGCCCTGGGGGGATGTTTTTTGTCTTTAGAAACAGGCGAATGGTATCCGTATATCCGGGTTGGATGCCATTTTCGGGATAATGATAATCAAAACAGATGCATTCGGTAGCGATTTGAGCAATATTCAGTATTTCAGTACCCGTATTTTCTACGGCGAAAAGGGCTTCTATAACATCTCCATTATTGGCATTAATGGTTATGGTATCGGAACCTTTAACTTTTAGATTTCCGGTATTTTTATGTCGTATTTGTGCTTGGCTTTGATTAAAGGCAAGAAAATTTATCAGGAATATGAATGCGATGGGTCTAAATTTAAACATATACATACTTTAGATTGAATTAAGCTTTGAATCGTTGCCCAAAAGTGGAGTTAAATAAAAAAAGGGGCGATTGTATCGCCCCTTTTAATGAATTATCTAATGATAATGGGGGAAATAGGCTTTTCAGGTTCTTTTACTACATTACCGGTAATGGTTAATGTGATATCGCCTGCATTGCTATTTACGAATATATTCTTGTTAAATGGTCCAGGCCTTCCTGCAGAATTATATTCTGCGCGGATACTTGCGGTATCACCGGGCATGATTTCCGTGGTTGGATATTTCGGAGTTGTACATCCGCAACTTGCTTTCACGCGGGTCAATTTGAGCGCTTCTGTTCCGTTATTCACAAATTGAAAATCATAGGTAGCAATTTGTCCTTCAATTATATTTCCGAAGTTATGTGCTAATTTCCCAAAAGAAATACCGGCATTGCTTTTTTCTTCAACGGGTGTTGTAGTTGCACCAATTACGGTATTTTGCGCTTTTGCAAACGTAAAAAAGCAGATGGATGCAGCAATGAGTGTGGTTTTTTTCATTGGAAGCTTACTTTAATTCGGGTTTAGTTTCCTTGTTAGTATCTGTAGTAACGGTTCCGCTTATGGTTAAATCTGTAACGTCACCATTATCGAAGGTAACTTTAACAGACTTTTGGAAGTAACCAGGACGACCTTCAGTTCCATAACTTGCCTTTACTTCACCAACTTCACCAGGCATAATTGGGGTTTTAGTCCAACTTGGTGTTGTACAACCGCAGCTAGGTCTTGCACCTGTTATTACAACGGGAGCCTTACTGGTATTGGTGAACTTAAATACAACGTCTGCTGCTGGACCCATTTCAATGTTTCCGAAATCATGTGATTTAATTTCCCATTTAATTACTGGAGCAGGTTGTTTGTCGATTTTCTCAACTCCTGAAGCTTCTTTTTGAGCCATGCTACTTCCAACGAAGGCAATGGCTAGTGCGGCTAAGGTTAAAATTTTTTTCATAATTATTCTAATTGCAAATGTTTTTATTATCTATACAAGTATTGTACCAAATTAGACGTTTTGAATGACTAAAGCGTTGCTGCTTCGTTGTATTTTCTTTTTTTTAAGACGAAAATAGCGTTAGAGTTTACGTTTAACTTCTTCTTGAACATATACTTCGAGGTAATCTCCTTCCAAAATCTCGTTGAATTTTTCAAGTTGTAAACCACATTCATATCCGCGGGCGACCTCTTTTACATCGTCTTTGAAGCGTTTCAAAGAGCCTAATTTACCGTCGTGTTTCACTACGCCATCTCTAATAACGCGAACCTTACTATTTCTTTCGATTTTCCCATCGGTAACATAACAACCCGCAATGGTTCCTACTTTGGTGATTTTGAAGATTTCGCGAATTTCGACTTGACCAATGATTTTTTCAACGATATCTGGACTCAGCATACCCTCCATGGCCTTCTTAATTTCTTCAATGGCTTGGTAAATGATGCTGTAATGGCGGATGTCGATTTCTTCACTTTCTGCTAATTGTTTTGCCTTTAGTGAAGGTCTTACTTGGAATCCAATAATAATGGCGTCTGATGCAGAAGCGAGTAATACATCGCTTTCGGTAATTTGACCTACCCCGCTATGGATTACGTTTACCGCAATTTCGTCGGTAGAAAGTTTCATCATGGCATCGTTCAATGCTTCTACGGAACCGTCTACGTCTGCTTTAATGATAATATTAAGTTCTTTGAAGTTCCCTACAGCC
>CBFHGY010000031.1:0-22532 GCA_965655465.1 Bacteroidia bacterium
TGGGTGCCGATTATAAACACGAGCTTCTCGGAGATCGACTGCAAACTACTCCCAAGCATTATGCCTACGTAAAAATCTCTGAAGGTTGCGACCGTCCTTGTTCCTTTTGTGCCATTCCATTAATGCGAGGAAAACACGTTTCTAAATCCATCGAAAATTTGGTTAAAGAAGTTAAAGGGTTGGTAAGCAATGGAACCAAGGAAATTATGTTGATTGCCCAAGATTCCACCTCTTATGGTTTAGACCTGTATGGAGAACGTAAATTGGGTGATTTAATGAAACATCTGAGCGATGTAGAAGGTTTGGAATGGTTGCGTCTGCACTATGCCTACCCTTCACAGTTCCCAATGGATGTATTGGACGTAATTGCGGAGCGTGAGAATATTTGCAAATATTTGGATATGCCCATTCAGCATATCACAGATCGCGTGCTTAAGTCGATGCGCCGTGGGATTACCAAACGCAGGACCATGGAATTGGTTTCAGAAATCCGAAGCCGTGTTCCGAATCTGGCCCTAAGGACTACCATGTTGGTAGGGCATCCGGGCGAAGAACAAGAGGATGTAGAGGAAATGTTAGAAGCACTCGCAGAAATGAAATTTGAACGTTTGGGGGTTTTTACATATTCTCATGAAGACAATACCCATGCACATACCTTACCCGATTTATTGTCGCAAGAAGAAAAACAAAATCGTGCGAATAGGGTGATGGAGCAGCAAATGGATATCAGCTGGCGCTTCAATCAAAGCTTGATAGGTACCCAACAGCGCGTATTGTTTGATCGCATTGAAGACGATCATTTCATTGGAAGAACACAATTCGACAGTCCAGAAGTAGACAATGAAATTTGGGTTCCGATAAATCAGAATTACGTAAGAATGGGTGATTTTGCAAATGTTACGATTACAGAAGCCTCTCATTACGACCTAAAAGGGGAATTATAATGCCCGTTAGGTTTTCAAATATTCCCAACAATATTCCATCAGCGGCTTTGAAACGCCTGCTTAAAAAGGAACTAGATGGGGTGTATCCCAGATTAATCTCGGATACATATACTTCTAAATTATGTTCTGAATTAAATGCCTCATTTGATCAGGATGCACGCAACTTGCTTCATTCGGTATTAGAAAAGCAACATAGTTCACTTAAATTATCATCTTCACAACAATCTAACTTAGATGCATTGGCTACAGTAGATGGATTTACTGTAGTTACTGGTCAGCAAATACATCCTTTTTTAGGACCTGCATTTGTTTGGGCTAAAGTGATGTCGGTTATCGATAGGGCTCAAAAACTGAGTGATTTATTGCAAAAAAAGGTGGTTCCTGTTTTTTGGATGGCCACTGAGGATCACGATTTTGAGGAAATTCAAAACATTCCTTTTTTAGGGAAATCGTACACCTGGGAGGCGGAATCTGGTGGTCCCGTTGGAGATTTAGATACCGCAGGAATTGCGGATATACTATCACAAATGAAGGTTGATTTTCAACACGATCTTCGGATATTGGAATTTTTGCAGCAATTTGATGGGGTGTATGGATCAGGAGTTTCTTTAACAGTAGCTTCCCGATTGCTCATACACCGAATCTTTGGCTCTCATGGATTGCTAATAATAGACCCCAAAGAGTCTGCTTGGAAAGAATCAGTTAAGGATATGTGGCTCAGGGAATTGACCGATCTTCCATATAATGCACTTCAGTTGCAAAGTAAAGTTCTGGAAGAAAACGGTTTAAAAGTGCCAATAACTCCCCGACAAACGGCAATGTTTTATTATGGCAATGGCAAACGCTTGCGTGTTGATCAGGTAGGCAATTTGCAATTTCAAACTTCGGATGCCTCATTTAAATGGACACGCCCAGAATTGGAAATTGAAATCGATCAATTTCCGGATCGGTTTTCAGCCAATGCACTCTTGCGCCCTGCCTATCAACAGCGAATTTTACCCAATTTGGTGTATATCGGAGGTCCTGCTGAATGCATGTATTGGCTACAGGTGCCTGGCTTAATCACTGCGCATAAAGGGCATATTCCGGTCTTAGATTTGCGTCTTATGTTGCATCTTGGAAGTGTGGCTGTCGATAAAAAAATAGTCAATTTTCCATGGGATTGGGATCATTGGTTCGAAACGCAAGAAACTTTACTAGGGGAGTTCATGCAATATGAATATGGAAACCTGTCATTAAATCAAACAATTCCCGAACTTAAAGCCAAGTTTGAATTGATATGGGAATCCCTTTATCAAATCAAACATCCCAAGTTAAAAGAATTAAAAAAGGAACACGAAGCAGTTATACGCACTTTGCAAAATACTGCAGATACCTTTCTAAATGAAGGTTTTGAAGGACATTTAGCTCCTAAAATAAAACAATTAAAAAACTTAAAGGAAACGGTATTTAATGAGAAGAAGTTGCAAGAACGTAGTTTATTTTGGATGGAATGGCAGTTTAAATTAAATGGAATTCCTGCAATATTGCCGTTGCAAAATCGCTTCGCTTGGGTATCTCCAGAATAGTTATCTGTAATAGTTATAATACCTTCCAATTTGCGCCATAATTATGGCTATATTTGACCGCTGTGAAATTAGATTTAAAACATAATTTTTCATCGTCAATTGTTGTTTTTCTCGTGGCACTTCCACTTTGTATGGGTGTTGCGATGGCTTCGGGTGCAAGTGTCATACAAGGAATATTATCGGGTGTGATTGGGGGGATTGTAGTGGGATTTTTCAGTAATTCTCATGTGAGCGTTTCCGGTCCCGCGGCGGGATTGATTGTCATTGTAGAGGGCGCTTTTATTGATTTAAAAGCCTTAGATGCCTCGCATTATTTGGGTATTTTTGCCTTGGTTGTAGTATTGTCTGGGTTAATTCAGATGTTTTTAGCAGCGTTGAAATTAGGTTCGATTGCAGACTTCATCCCCGTTTCTGTAATCAAAGGGATGTTAGCGGCAATAGGTATCATTCTCATTTTAAAACAATTTCCACATTTAATTGGGTACGATCGCGACGCCTTTGGTGAAAGCGAATTCATTCAAAAAGACGGTCACAATACCTTTTCTGAATTGTATTACGCCTTGCTGTACGCAAGTCCATTAGCAATGCTTATAGGTGCATTGGGATTGGGTATTCAAATATTTTACGAATCCAAATTCTTAAAAAACGTGAAATGGAAAACCTATTTGCCGGCACCATTATTGGTCGTAGCTACGGGTGTTTTAATACAAAACATGGCAATGCGTTTTTTCCCTAATTGGGCCATACAAAGCAGCCATATGGTAAATATTCCCGTATTTTCAGAATTGGGTACGCGGGGTTCAAATCCGATTTTAGGTCTTATGCAAGGATTGAATTTGCCATATTGGTCGGCAATTACAATGCCCATAGTCTGGAAATTAGGGGCACTTATTGCAGTAATTGCTAGTGTTGAATCCTTGCTTTCCTTGGAGGCGGGTGAAAAAATTGATCCCCTTAAAAGAACCAGCAGCCCTAATAACGAATTATGGGCACAGGGATTTGGGAACCTCGCTGCCGGTATACTTGGAGCTTTGCCGATAACATCGGTAATTGTGCGGTCCTCTGCAAATGTAAATGCAGGCGCAACACGCAAAACATCTACCATTTTACACGGTTTTTGGCTTTTAGTTTTCGTATTATTCGCGCCCAAATTGATTAATCAAATTCCATATTCTGCTTTGGCCGCTATTCTGATTTTTGTGGGATATAAATTGGCTAAACCCTCCCTTTTTAAGGAACAATACCATCGGGGTAAAAATGCCATCATTCCTTTTGTTGTAACCATTGTAGCGATTTTATTTTCAGATTTGCTCATAGGTATTACAATTGGTATTGTAATTGGTTATGTTTTCGTTTTACGCAGCAATTATGTAGATGCGGTGAGTGTAGTTCATGAGGGATCCGATTATTTGGTCCGTTTTCATAGTCAAACCAGTTTCATGAATAAATCTGCGGTAAAAAAACGGATCTATCAAATTCCAGATAATGGTTCGGTGATTTTTGATTTTTCAAACAACACTTTTTTGGATAATGACATCATTGATTTATTAGGTGATTTTTGTGAATCTGCAGATCAAAAAAATATTGGAGTTGAAATGAAATTTCACGATGAAGTTCAAAAACAAAAGATCCTGAGTAGGTTGTAATATGAAAGAAAAAGACAAACTTTTCCTTAGTAATCAGGCATGGGCCAAAGAAAAGCAAAAAAGCGATCCTGAATATTTCAAAAAATTAGCTAAAGACCAAGCCCCAAATTATTTATGGATCGGATGTTCCGATTCTCGGGTGCCGGCCAATGAAATAATAGGGGCACAACCTGGAGAATTATTCGTACACCGAAATATCGCCAATATGGTCGTGCACACGGATTTAAATCTGCTTAGTGTTTTAGAATATGCAGTTAATTATTTACAAGTTGAACATGTAATTTTATGTGGACATACGGGTTGTGGCGGAATTAAAGCGGCATTGTCGCAATCTAATTTTGACTTACTAAATAAGTGGTTACGTAATTTAAAGGATGTTTATTATCACCATAGAACGGATTTAGAAGCCATAGAAAATGAAGATCAAAGGGTTAACAAACTAGTGGAGTTTAATATCATCGAGCAAGTTCAAAATCTTATTAAAACCGGTGTTATTCAAAAAGCATGGCACAAAGGGATAGATGTAACCATCCATGGATGGCTATATAATATGGAAACAGGACTTGTTTCTTCCCTAATTGAAGCCGATAAAAATACGATTATCGACCCCATTTATCGGTATGATTTTGGTAAAACCTTAGATAATTTATAAGGTTTTTGATTTGCGGTCAATTCGCAAATTGATGAGTTCCAGGGTAAATGAAAATGCCATTGCAAAGTAAATATATCCTTTATTGATATGCTGTTCAAAGGCTTCCCCTAATAGGGAAACACCAATCAATACAAGGAAAGACAATGCGAGAATTTTGATAGAAGGATTGGAATTTACAAAATCAGCAATGGGTTTGCTTGCAATTAACATCACAATCATAGAGATAATAACAGCAGCAATCATAACCCATATATCCTTGGCCATACCAATTGCCGTAATTACACTATCTAAGCTAAAAACGATATTAATGAGTAACATTTGTGCCATTAACGCACTCCAATTGTATTTCTTGCCTTTTTCTTGAACTTCAGGTGTAGCTCCTTTCATTTTTAGATGAATTTCATGAACACTCTGATATAATAAGAATAAACCTCCCCCTAATAACAACAACTCTTTGCCAGAAATGGGATGGTCCATTAAGGTAAATAATGGGTGGGATTGTTGCTGTATCCAATTGATTCCAAAGAGCATCAAGATACGCACGAACATGCCCATAATTAGGCCAATAAATCGCGCTTGATTCTGTTTTTCGGGACTGGTTTTTCCCGCGAGGATGGTTACAAAAATAATGTTGTCGATACCCAGAACGATTTCCAAAACCGTTAAGGTGAATAAACTAATTAGTGCTTCGTTCGTCATGATAGGTGCTTACTGAGTTTTCCTATAGGTGAAAACTGGGCTTCGGTTTTATTTTTAAACCAAGTAAGTTGCCTCTTGGCATAATTCCTGGTTTTTTGTTTAATCAAAGATATACAGGTTTCTTTGTCTAATTCACCGTTGAAATAATCAAAAAACTCTCGATATCCCAGGGTTCGCATTACCGATAGGTTTTGGTATTCTTCTAGGGATCTAACCTCCTGCTCAAGCCCCATTTCAACCATTAGCTCTACGCGCGCTTCAATACGTGCATACAATGCTTTACGGTCCATATCGATCCCGAAAATTTCAGAGGCGAATTCAAAGGGTTTACCTTGATTTCTGCGCCATTCAGCAACTTTTAATCCGCTAGCTTTGCAAATTTCCAGGGCCCTCATCACTCGAGCTGGATTTTGCTCCTGCACCCATTCGAAGGCATTTGCATCTAGGGATCTCAATGCTTCTACAATTCCATCAAGGCCTTGCATATCATAGGTTTTTTGAACCCAAGCTCTAATTTCAGGAGTGACTTCCGGAAATTCGTCTAAACCATTTAAAAATGCGTCGAGATACAATCCGGTACCACCAACTAAAACCACGCTACCACGAGCTTCAATCAGTTCGGTGGCCTTTTTACGAGCCAAAGAACTGAATTTTGAGGCATTTAAGGGCTCTAAAATTGAATGAGATGCAATAAAATGATGTTGTACGGAATTCAATTCCTCCAAACTCGGCCTCGCCACCCCAATGTTCAATTCTTTATATACTTGTCGACTGTCGAAATTGATAATCTCAGTACCTAAGATGTTAGCCCATTTAAGAGCTAATGCGGTTTTACCCGATGCGGTAGGACCTACGATCGCGTAAACTTTTGGGGTGTTTTGCATGGATTTTAATAATCGCTATCGTCACTACCTGTGCCAAAAGCGGGGAAATCGGAATCTTCTCCTTCTTCATCGCTAATGTCAGAATCCGTTTCGTCTTCTTCATCGATGCCGAATTGCTCGAATTCTTCAATTAGCTCATTTTTAATTCCTTTAGAAGCCAGAATTTTCGCAGCCAACACATCAAACTCATTGTCGTCTAGCATTTTAAATTTACTGTCTTCACGTTGGCGAGGGGCTTTGCCTTCGCTGCGGTGTACAAGTGGATAGGCCACCGTTGTTTTGGATTCTTCAATAGAAACCAATTCACAGTATAAAGTCCAGTTTGCTAAATAATCGCTAACGTAAATAAATCTCTGATGTGGGTCGTTAACATAATCACGTAAACGACCTTGTGCCATAGTTACAACGGGCAATGAATCGTCTGAATTCGTATCTCCATCGGTCATATCTTCCAGCATGATTTCAAACAAACGCTTCCATTTGCTATCGCTCACATAAAAGCTGGCCAATTCTTTTTTATCAAATCCAATCGATTCTTGGATGATATCGTGAAACTCCTTGAAACTGCTGCTTGGTTTGATATCAATCCAACGGATAACTTCATCGAAGTTCTCAAACCATACTTTAAATCGGTAAACCATTGCTGCAAAATTAGAGAATCTATAGCACTTTCCGTATTTTCGCTTAATTAATGAAAATCGCAGGAAAATGGGTTGTTTTCTTTCTCCTTTTTTGGGGGAAATTAGGCAAAGCGCAGGAATCAGAAACGGGTGATATTAGAGGATTTGTTTACAGCAACCAAAACGGAGATCGTGTATCTGGAGCGCAGATTCTCATTGTGGAAGAAGCCGCAATTACGCAATCCGAGACCGATGGGTTTTATGCCATTCCCAAGCTTAAACCTGCAGATTATATTTTAGTGGCGATCAAACCCGGTTTTGATACATTGGTAGTTCAAATTAATGTAAGAGCCGGTGGGAATACCAAAAAAGACCTTTTTATGACACCCATTTTGGCCATGCAAGAAATCGAAATTTCAGCTAAAGCCCAACGCAAAGATGCACAAGTGGCGGTTCAAAGTTTCGATGCTAAAATACTTGCCAAATTGCCTTCAGTGGGTGCCGAACCTGATTTGATTCAATACCTCCAGGTATTGCCCGGTGTGGTATTCTCCGGCGATCAAGGCGGACAGTTATACATCCGAGGAGGTTCTCCCGTAATGAATAAAGTTATGTTAGATGGGATGACTATCTATAATCCCTTTCATTCGATTGGACTTTTTTCGGTATTTGATCCCGACCTTATGCAGAGTACCGACGTTTACACCGCTGGCTTTGGCGCTGAATACGGCGGTCGCGTTTCTGCAGTGGTAGATGTGAAAACACGCGATGGTGATCGCAATAGATGGCGCTCTAGACTCGGACTTAATACATTCACCTCTAAGGTAATTTTAGAAGGTCCCCTCAAAAAGTTTAAACCTGGGGAAAGTAATTCAAGTATGGCATTTTCATTTCGAAATTCCTTCCTTAAACAATCTTCAAAATTGCTCTATAACTATGCGAATCCCGATAGATTGCCCTATAATTTCGCCGATTTTTTTCTGAAATTTAGCGCAAATTCCGCCAATGGCGGCTACAGCCGTTTATATGGTTTCTATTTCAGTGATATGGTCGATTTCCCCAATACCACCAGTTACGGTTGGAAATCTTACGGTATCGGAGGGAAGTTTTTAGTGGTTCCCGAACAAGCTAAAACACGAGTTGACGGATATTTTCTTTATAGCAATTATGCAATAGAGCAGCTTGAAACCGATAACAAGCCGCGGAGTAGTGAAATCGGGGGCTTTAATTTAGGGATGAATTTCAATTATAATTTTCGAAAAGATGCATTGAAATGGGGCCTTGAAATCAATGGATTTGAGACGAATTTCCAAATTTACAACAGCAATAATCGGCGCATCAGTCAACTTGAAAGCACTACCGAACTCAATGCATTTGTGAATTATCGTATCGTTCGAAAGAACTTTGTGGCCGATTTGGGATTGCGCACGCAATATTATGCTTCACTCGCTAATGGAAGTTTTGAACCGCGCCTGCAAATGCGGTATACCCCTTTCAAAGGCTGGGGTTTGAAAATGGCAATAGGCCGTTATTCTCAAAATTTACTCTCTGCAATCAGCGATCGCGATGTAGTGAATCTTTTTTATGGATTTTTATCCGGTCCGGATAATTTACCCGAGTCATTTGACGGGAAACCGGTTACCCATAAACTGCAAAAAGCGGAGCATGCCGTTATAGGCACTGATTTCAGATTGAATAAAAACATGACTCTAAATATTGAAGGATTTGTTAAAATTTTCAATCAAATTACCAATATCAATCGCGATAAATTATTTGATGATGATCAATTTAATCAAGATAAACCCGAACGGATACGACAAGACTTTGTTATTGAAACGGGAGATGCCTATGGGGGCGATATTTCTCTAAAGTACCAAGATAAACGTTGGTATATATGGAGCGTATATTCATTAACCTATGTGAATCGCTTTGATGGATATCAGACCTATCAACCCATTTTCGACAGACGACATAATGCAAATTTTGTAGTAAGTTATAACCTGAGCAAGAAGAATCCCTTAGATGTATCGGTAAGGTGGAATTTAGGAAGCGGTTTTCCCTTCACCCAAACACAAGGATATTACGAAAAATATGATTTCAAAGATGGGATTTCTACCGATTACAGCAGTCAAAACGGAACTCTAGGTATCTTGTACGGAAATATCAATCAAGGCCGTTTGCCCTATTACCATCGATTGGATGTATCGTTCACGAAAATCTGGAATTTACCCCAAGATCGAGAATTTAAAGCCATCTTAAGCATTGTAAATGTATACGATAGAGCCAATATTTTCTATTTTGACCGGGTTCGCAATGCACGGGTAAATCAATTGCCATTTATGCCATCAGTAGGGATAACCTACGCTTTTTAGTTGAATTATGAATTGCGAATGGCAAAGATTCCACATTTCACAATTCCTAATTCACCATTGATATAATTTTCTGCAGCTCCAAAAGCGCCTCAATCGGCGATAAGGTGTTGATATCGATCTTCTCGATTTTGCGTTTCAGTTCCTCGAATTTCGGATCGGCAGTTTGAAACATATTCAGCTGATACACAGGCTTCGCCTCGGTATTCTTCAGGGTATTGCGGTGCTGGTTTTTCAATCGCGATTCTTCTAATTGCTTTAATATTTCGGCACTCCTTATTAAAACTGCATTGGGAATGCCGGCTAACTGTGCAACTTGTATTCCAAAGCTGTGTTCGCTGCCACCGGGTTCTAAGGTGCGCAAGAAAACAATATTCTGTCCGCGCTCCCGAACCGCAATATGGTAGTTTTTAACCCCATCTAATTTTTCCTCCAATTCATTCAATTCATGATAATGCGTCGCAAATAAGGTTTTGGGCTTGCCAGGGTGACTTTGAATATATTCGGCAATGCTCCAAGCCAAGCTAACGCCATCATAGGTAGAGGTACCGCGACCGATTTCGTCGAGCAATACCAAACTGCGATCGCTCAAATTATTCAAAATACTGGCCGTTTCTGTCATTTCCACCATAAAGGTACTTTCCCCTAAACTAATATTATCAGAGGCTCCCACGCGGGTGTAAACCTTATCTATAAGACCGATTTGTGCCTCGCTGCAGGGAACAAAACATCCCATTTGGGCCATAAGTACCGTGAGTGCCGTTTGTCGCAATACCGCACTTTTACCACTCATGTTCGGACCGGTTAAAATGATCATATGTTGAGACGCATTATCTAAAAATATATCGTTCGGTACATAGCTCTGATCCGGTGGCATCAAAGCCTCAATTACCGGATGTCGACATTGTTTTAAATGCAAAACATGTGAATCGCTCACATCGGGTTTGTGGTAATTCCGTTTCACTGAAACCGCTGCAAATCCTACTAAAACATCCCATTCAGCCACCTGCTGGGCATCTTGTTGTACGGGTAGAATAGATTCGGAAAGCACATTTAAATAGTCTTCCCACAATTGCAATTCGATTTGATGTATGCGGTCTTCTGCATTCAAAATTTTCTCTTCGTACTCTTTTAATTCGGGTGTAATATATCGCTCTGCATTGGTTAAAGTCTGCTTGCGAATCCAAGTCTCAGGTACCTTATCTTTATGGGCATGAGTTACCTCTAAAAAATATCCGAATACGTTATTAAAACCAATTTTTAGGGAACTGATTCCCGTGACTTCTATTTCACGATGTTGTATCTCAATCAATCGGTCTTTACCATTGATCGATAGGGTGCGTAATTCACGCAATTCGTCGTTTACCGATGCATTGAAGATACCGCCTTTGCTGATATTTATAGGAGCCTCTAAAGAAATATGTTCGTCAATAGAGTGAAAAATAGAATGCGTGTCGCGGATGCTTTTAGCTTGAGCCTGCAAGCGCGGGGCGTTTGATTTCCCAAGTAAAGATTTTAGCGATTCCAGGGCTTTTAAGCTGCGCGATAATTGCAATAATTCTTTAGGATTGATGCGACGTAAGGCTACTTTCGAACACAAACGCTGTAAATCGCCCACTTCCTTCAATTCGCGTTGCACCCCTGATAGCAATTCCAAATCGGTAACGAAAACTTCTACGGTTTCTAATCGATTTTGAATAGCCGGTAAGTCTTTTAAAGGTAAAAGCATCCATTGTTGCAATAAGCGACTGCCCATGGGGGTCGTGCTTTGATCGATGATTTCCAATAAACTTTTACCTTCGGGATAAATGGGCCGTACCAACTCTAAATTCCGGATTGTGAAACCATCCAACCAAACGAATTGACTGTCGTCGATGCGTTTGATTTCTTGAATATGTGCCGTTTGGTGGTGGTGGGTTTGCTCCAAATAATGCAAGGCCCCCGCTGATGCGATAATAGCAGCCTCCAAAGATTGAATGCCGAATCCTTTTAAGTTTTGAGTTTTAAATTGCTTTTGCAGCCGTTCCTCAGCATAGGCATATTGGTAAACCCAATCTTCTAATAATTGCTGCGATTTGAACTGGCCAAAATGTTCGGATATGCGTTTGCTTTGGGCTTTTGAAAATACAAATTCTTTGGGTCTAAAGCTGGCAATCATTTTCTGAATCAAGGGCAATTCACCTTCCGTGCATCTAAAATCGCCTGTAGAAATGTCCAAAAAGGCAATTCCCCAACTTCCATCGTTGTGATACAAAGAAGCCAAATAATTACTCTCATTCGATTCTAAAATTTTGTCGTTATAACTCACCCCCGGCGTTACCAATTCGGTTACGCCGCGCTTCACAATGGTTTTCGTAAGTTTGGGATCTTCCAATTGATCGCAAATCGCAACGCGATAACCCGCACGCACCAATTTAGGTAAATAGGTGTCTAATGAATGGTGGGGAAATCCCGCTAAATCCATTTCAGATGCCGCGCCGTTGGATCTTTTTGTGAGTACAATCCCCAATACTTTACTCGCTACCCGAGCATCTTCATCGAAGGTTTCATAAAAATCGCCGACCCGAAATAACAAAATTGCACCTGGGTATTGTGATTTAATTTGATTGTATTGTTTCATCAAAGGCGTTTCCTTCTTCGATGCAGTCGATGAACTCATTCTACGAAAATAAGTCCCAAAAACCGCTAAATCCACTTCAGTTTTCCCCCTTTATTCAACAAAAGCATCCGTATCTTTGCCTTATGAGGAAATTGCGGAACGCCGAGCTGCACCGAAAAACAATCGAACAGTTTCAAAATCACCCCAAATTACCCATAGTGGTGGTGCTCGATAACGTAAGAAGTATGAATAATGTAGGTTCTATATTTCGGACTGCCGATGCATTTCTTGTGCAGAAAATCTTACTTTGCGGAATTACGGGAACCCCTCCACACCGCGAAATTACCAAAACGGCTATTGGTGCTGAAAAATCGCTAAAATGGGAATACCATGAATCTACGCTTGAGGCCGTGATTCAATTGAAAAACCAAGGCTATACGTGCATTGCACTGGAGCAAGCGGAAGGCGCACTTGATTTAATGCACGATCCTTTGCATTTTTCGCCCGTTGCCTTTATCTTGGGAAATGAAATAGATGGAGTATCTCAAGAGGTCATCGATGCAGCAAATCACTGTGTCGAAATTCCTCAATTGGGTACCAAACACTCCTTCAATGTTGCCGTATCTTTTGGAATGTTATTATGGGATTATGCTAAAACAAACCACTTATTCACTGCTCCTTAGCATCTGGACTTTGTCGATGTCTGCATGTCAGCAAAATGCTGAGTCGTTTTCCCCCGAAATACAAAAACAACTCGAAACTGCCGATTATCATGTATGGGTAACCTATTCAAATGAATGTCCGTTTTGTATCCGGTATACCCAAAACTTGCGGGATATACGCGATTCTTTGCCTAAAAATTGGAGCTTCAAATTCTTAAAAGTACTGCCCAATGAAACCTGGAACTTTGATTGGTCTCAAAATCTTTCGGGGGAAATCATTCATGATTCCACGCTCCAATTTGTGAAGCGATTCGGGTTGAAGGTATATCCCGAGGCCCTTGTCTTAGATGCAAATGGGAATGTTTTATATAAAGGCGCAATCGATGATCGCGCACATGAAATTGGTCTTTCTCGAACGGTGGTGCAGCATACTTTTTTAGCTAAAGCCATCGCACATATTCAATCAAAAAAGGAAACTCCAATTAAATTTCAATCGGCAAATGGTTGTTATATTGAAGAATATGTGGCGCATTAAACTTTTTTTCGGGATTAGTTTAACGACACTCCTTATATTAGGAGGATGCAGTTCTTCGAATAATTCTACCGCCCTTGTTAATCCGGTATTTGACCTGCACATCGAACCCATCATTATGGAAAATTGCGTTCCATGCCATCGAGAAAACGGAGGCGCCCCATTTACACTTACATCCTATGAAAAAGTGCGAAAAAAGGCGAAAACCATTGCAAAAGTTACGGCTTTGAAATACATGCCACCGTGGCCTGCCGATCCTTCCTATCAGCATTTTTTAGGTGAAAGAACCTTAACCGAAACGCAGATTCAAACCCTTCAAAATTGGGTGAAAAATGGGTGTCCATCTGGTAAAAATCCAAATGCATTATTGTCGCAAGTGAAACCTTTCCAAAGTGCATTAGGAACGCCTGATTATGTGCTTCATTTAGATTCGGTTTCCCTCATTCAAGGAGATGAAGATCGTTTCTTCTTAATGAAGGTATCTGCAAATCTTCCCCAAAAAACGTATATACGCGCCTTAGAATTGGTGCCGGGTCAACCTAAATTGATGCATCATTTTAACGGACATTTGATCAATTATTTGCCGGGTTCGAAATCGAATTTTTCGATCGAACCCCGAAGCATTGAAATCACCCCCACAAAGGATGGTGCTACACAAGGCGATTTGGATTTGATGACCGATAACGGCATCATCCCAGAACGCGTGCACTCGGTTTTGAATTACCTGCCGGGGGTAAGAGGAGTGATGTATCCAGAGGGGATAGGAACTTTTGAAGTTAATCAACAATTTAGCATTATCGGAAGCGATGTGCATTACGGACCGAGTGCCAAAACGGTAACCGATAAATCGAAAATCAATCTGTTTTTTACGAAAATTCCGCCCAAAAGGGGTTTGGGTGAGCTGATGTTGGGAACCAATGGAGTGAGTAAAATTGAACCACCGTTAGTTATAGAACCTAATACGATTAGTACCCATAAAACCAGTTTTGTGGTGCCTGCGGATATCTCGATATTAACCGTTAATCCCCATTTGCATCTTTTGGGGAAATCTATATCGGCCTTTGCCATTAAACCCAATGGAGATACCATCCGATTAATTCGGATTCCTAAATGGGATTTTCGATGGCAGTATTTTTACACCTATGAAAAGATGTTGAAGATTCCCCGCGGGAGTAGGATAGAGGTCATAGCGGAATTCGACAATACAGTAAATAATCCGTTTAATCCGTTTAATCCGCCACAAAGGGTGGCCGAACGCATGGAATTTGGTGGTTCGAGTATGAAAGCCACCGATGAAATGTTTCAATTTATCATTACGTATTTAGCCTATCAAAAAGGGGATGAGCATATATCATTAAAAGCCGATGAAAGTAGTAACAGTATCCAATAATGCCAAATACATACGTGGATTTCACGATGTATGCAATCAAATTTATGCCAATGACCGCGCGTATATCATGCCTATTGAATCGGATATAGAAGCGCTTTTTAATCCCAAACAGAACAATTCCTTTAAGAAGGGCAATGCGATCCGATTTTTGGTAATAGAGGAAAATACAGATTTGGTTTTAGGTCGGATTGCCGCATTTTATCAAGAAAGAGCGGGTAAACGCAGAGGCGCTTGGGGATTTTTTGAAACCGTGAATCGAAAAGATGTTGCTGACTTGCTGATAAAATCCGCAGAAGATTGGCTGCAACAGCACGAGTGTGAACAGGCACAAGCACCGGTAAATTTTGGTTCTCGAGATCAGTTTTGGGGGTTATGGATTTCGGGCTCTCGAAGACCTAGCTATCAAGAAAACTACCACCCAACGTATTATCGAGATTTCATCGAAGAATATGGATATCAATTGGAAATCGTTCAAACAACGTATGAAATAAATCAAGAGACTTTTCAAATGGAACGATTCCAGAAGATTGCAGAGCGCACTTTTGGAAATAACAGTTACGAGTATCGTATTTTAGATTTCAAGAAATTGGATGCTTTTGCGGACGATTTTGTTGAGATATACAATCAAGCTTGGTCTTTTCATGAAGATTTTGAACCTTTAAATCGATTAGGAATTCAAAAACAGTTTCGCAAGATGAAGGCAGCGATGCTGCCGGAATTGGGCATTTTTGCCTATCATGAAGGCCGACCAATTGGTTTTTTTATCAGCATATTGGAATTGAATGAAATTTTCAAAGATTTCAAGGGGAAATTAAATATCTGGAATAAAATGGTGTTCTTGATGCGTCGCAATCGCATTCGCACTGCCCGAGGAATTGTATTTGGAATTATTCCTGATTACCACAATAAGGGAATAGAAGCGGGCATGATTATGAAATCCCATGAAGTTTTATCAAAATTAAATCGATTTGACACTGTTGAATTATCATGGATTGGAGATTTCAATCCTAAGATGATCAGTATGTTAAAGGCATTAGGAGCGAAACTGTCTAAAACACATCACACATATTTTCGATTTTTTTCTCAATAATACTTGCATTTTTCATTTCGGGTATCTATTTTTGCACCCTGTTAAAACGATAACACATCGCAATAACACAAAGGATTCCGTAGCTCAGTTGGTAGAGCAATACACTTTTAATGTATGGGTCCTGGGTTCGAGTCCCAGCGGGATCACAAAGGCCACCGAAAGGTGGCCTTTTTTTTGTGCTCTTTTCGGGCGAAAATCTGCTAATTAAGCACGTTTCATCTTTGAAACCACCTTGTTTTTGCATTTTTGTATTGTTTAAGCATATTGTAAAAGGCTTATTTTGCATTTTCAAATAAGCACTTAGTTGGAGATTTTTTTGCTTATTTTTACATTTTTGTACATAATAAGCAATATGCATAAGTCTTATTTTGTATATATTTGTAGTATTAAGCAATTTTATGAGTAGCTTTACCCTTATTCCTACACACAAAATAACAGAACGCCTTAGGTTTGAGAATCCTTGGTGGCTGTATAAGCGCGTTTCGTACTTTTATGATGCCATGCGCAGGCGATTGTATTTCGAATTGTTTTTTCCTTATGTAGAAGAAATCCAAATACGTCGTGCTGTTGTTTTAATGGGTCCCAGACGCGTTGGAAAAACCGTGATGATCTTTCATAGCATTGCAGCATTATTAGAAAAGGGAATTGAGCCTCAAAAGATATTTTTTATTGGAATGGATAATCCCGTTTATGTGAACATGGGGTTGGAAGATCTATTGGAATTATGCAAGCTTTCCTTGAGTTTAGAATCCCTATCGGGTTGTTATGTGTTTTTTGATGAGATACAATATTTAAAGGATTGGGAGCGACATTTAAAGGTATTGGTCGATTCGTATCCCGACACCAAATTTGTAGCATCGGGGTCTGCAGCAGCAGCTTTGAAGTGGCACAGTACCGAAAGTGGTGCCGGCAGGTTCACCGATTTTATGTTGCCTCCTTTAACGTTCCAAGAATTCATACATCTGAAGGAAATGAATCACTTGATTAAGGAGCCTCATGTGAGTTATGGGGGAATTCCCCCCGAATACAAAATAACGCATGATATTAAATCACTGAACAAAGAATTTCAGCAATATTTGAATTTTGGGGGATATCCCGAAGTCGTTTTATCCGAAAAAATCCAAAGTAATGTGAGTCGCTTTATCAAAAGCGATATTGTAGACAAGGTATTATTGCGCGATTTGCCCAGTATATATGGCATTAGAGACGTACAAGAGTTGAATCGTTTTTTTACGTATATCGCGTATAATACCGGAAACGAATTCTCGTATGAAACGATGTCGAAGCAAAGCGGCATACAGAAGGAAACCTTGAAGCGGTATTTGGAGTATTTAGAGGCGGCATTTTTGTTAAAGGTATTGAATAAGGTAGATTTGAATGCGAAGCGTTTGAAGCGGGTTACGAGTTTTAAGGTATATTTAACCAATCCATCGTTGCGAACGGCCTTGTTTTCGCCTGTTGGCGAAGCCGACGAAGAAATGGGCAATATGGTAGAAACGGCTTTGGTTTCGCAGTGGATGCACCGGGAGAAGTTGAATTTGGCGTATGCGCATTGGAAAGAGGGAAGGAGTGAGGGCGAAGTGGATTTGGTAGTGGTTGACGATGCACGTTTTACGCCCATTTGGGCCACCGAGATCAAGTGGAGCAATCGCTATACGGTTCACACGAAGGAGCTGAAGAGTTTACTCCAATTTTGCACCCAGCACCACCTGTCGAGGGCCTTGGTAACCACGATCGACCAAACCCTCACTAAATCGATCGATGGCGTGAGCATTTCATTCATGCCTGCGGCGGTGTATGCGTATAATGTGGGCAATACGACCTTGCGCATGAAGTACGATAAGGATAGTGAGGTGTTTTAGGTCATAACGACTTTTGAAAGTGGAATTATTAATACCCTAAATATCCCCCAATTATGTTAGGAATAATTGAAGTTGGATTAAACTGAAGTATTCGCAACAATACTATTTATTTAGAAGAGATTCAATTAATTTTTTAAATCTCCTGGCTAGTCCAATTATTATTGTTTAATTCGTAATTGAAACATCCATATATTTTTTATAGCGATGTTTTAAGTTATAATCTTATTTATGAAACGAATCGAAGTCGTCGCCGCGGTAGTTGTCGACGTAAATAATAAATACATGTGCGTTCAGCGTGGATTCAACAACAAGAGCTATTTATCTGAAAAATGGGAGTTTCCTGGTGGTAAGATTGAGGCTAATGAAAATCATGAAGAAGCACTAAAAAGAGAGATTAAAGAGGAATTGAATATGCAAATTGAAACGCTGAATCATATCATTACAGTTAATCATACGTATCCCGATTTCCAACTTATTATGCATGCATATTTATCTAAGATTATCGATGGAGTACCCGTATTGACAGAACATTTGGATTTAAAATGGCTTTCAGAAGATGAACTAACAGGACTTGATTGGGCTGCTGCTGACATACCCATAGTTAGTAAAATAATAGGAAAAAATGAGTAAATCAGATTTAAGAGCGGGACTTGAAACGGGTTTTGTAAATAAATCAATTTACTCTGATCCTTCCTTATGGCCATCATTATTAACCAATGATCCTCAAACAGGTAAAAAAGTACTATCCAACTTAATCTCAGAATTACGGAATTGCCAAGAATTTTGGATTTTTGTCTCATTCATAACCACAAGTGGTGTTGCCTCTTTGTTAAATACCTTGGAAGAGTTAGAGGCGAAGAACATTAAAGGATCCATTTTAGTTTCAACATATCTCAATTTTTCTCAACCAGAGGCAATCAGGAGAATAAAAAGATTTAAGAATATTGATATCCGTGTATCCTCAAGTAATGCATTTCACTCCAAAGGATTTTTATTCCGTAAAAATGAACTATATCGATTAATTATTGGTAGTAGCAATTTGACTCAAAATGCACTTTCTACAAACAAAGAATGGAATTTAAAAGTTATTGCAACTTCAGAGAGTGAAATAATACGCCAAACACTTCTGGAGTTCGATAATGAATTCAAGAATGGAATTTTAACAGATAATACTTTTTTAGGCGAATACACCAAACAATGGTTATTTCAGCGTGAAATTGGCAAAATAAACAAGGAAATAGAGTCTATCGAGGCTAAAGTTGGTATCGCATCCATAACACCCAATAAAATGCAATCGATAGCACTTTCAAATTTATCTGAAATTAGAAATAAAGGTGAAAATAAAGCGCTGATAATATCCGCAACAGGCACGGGAAAAACATTCTTAAGTGCTTTCGATGTGAAGCAATTCAATCCCAAACGCCTCTTATTTATCGTACACCGCTTCAACATTGCGGAATCTGCCATGAGGTCGTTTAAGGAAATAATGCCAGATAGGTCGATGGGCCTGTTCAGCGGAATTGAGAGAAATGATCAAGCAGATTTTATTTTCTCTACAATTCAAACTATTTCGAAAAGGGAACATTTAAACCGGTTCAATCCGGATCATTTTGATTATGTAATTGTTGATGAATCGCATCGTGTAGCAGGAGATACCTATAATTATGCTTTAGATTATTTTAAACCAAAGTTTCTATTAGGAATGACGGCAACACCGGAGCGTACCGACAATCAGGATATTTATCGTCATTTCGATTATAATATCGCTTGTGATATTAGATTGAATCAAGCGCTCAAGGAAGAGATGTTGTGTCCATTTCATTATTACGGCGTAACGGATTTCTTTATTAATAATCAGCCTATTTCAGACGTTACGAAAATTCGCCAATTAGAACGCGAGGAATTAGCTAAAAGAATGATTGAAAAATCGGAGTATTATAATTCCGATTCTGGCAGTATAAAATGTCTAATTTTCTGCAGCAAAATTGAAACCGCTAACGCATTAGCTGAAGAATTCAATAAATTGGGTAAAAAATCGATTTCTCTAACGGGATCAAGTTCAGAAGCCGCCCGAACGAATGCAATCATTGATATTCAAAAAGATAGCAACGATACGTTACAGTATATTTTCACAGTAGATATTTTTAATGAAGGGGTCGACATTCCTAAAATAAACCAGATAATTTTACTTCGTCCTACAGAGTCAGCGATTATTTTCATTCAGCAGCTCGGCCGTGGTTTGCGTGTTACAGAAAATAAAGAATATCTCACCATAATCGATTTTATTGGGAATTACGGAAAAAATTATTTACTCCCCATCGCTCTTTATGGAGATCAAAGCTATAACAAGGATAATTTAAGACGTTTGCTGACTAGTGGAAGTAGTTATATTCCTGGCGCTTCGACGGTAAATTTTGATAGGGTCGCGATGGATAGAATTTTTGATTCTATCAATAAGAATAATTTCTCCGCTTTAGTTGAACTCAAGAATGCCTATTTTGATTTAAAGGCCAGGTTAGGAACGATGCCATTAATGATGGATTTTGTAACTGCCGATCTCCGAGATCCAATAGGATTTATTGAGAGCAAAAAATCCTATTTGAATTTTGTTAAATCCGTTGATAAAGACTGTGAATTTACAATTAGTGATAACGGCAATTATTTACTTGAGAAATTTGCGAGCCTAATCAATAATGGAATACGACCTCATGAATCGGAAGTATTGAAAATGCTAATTGATAAAAAAACTTGTGGCATACAAAATCTTAGGGATACCTTACACCTAAAATACCAAATTAGGCTAACAGATACGGATGTCAAGCAAATTATCAATGTGTTAAACTTCGATTTCTTTAAGTTGAAAACAGAAAGAGTAATAAAATTCGAAAATAATCAATTCTTAGCAACAGATTTATTAAATAATGAATTGAAATGTTCAGATTTCCTTGCGTTTTTGACAGATAATATTAATTACGCGCTATCTAAAGTTGAAAATGCATTTGATCGATCAGAATATGTGGAAGGATTCTTAAGGTATGAAAAATACAGTCGAAGAGATGTATGTCGTATTTTGAATTGGGAAAATGATTTCTCTAGTACTATTTATGGTTATCGGACTAGAAATAAGGTAACACCTTGTTTCGTGACCTACAACAAATCTGAAGAATTGGAGGGAGATATCAATTATAACGACCATTTTATAAACCAAGAAGTTTTTGCTTGGGAATCGCGCTCGAACAGGAAAATAGATAGTGATGAAATCACAAATGTTATAAACTCCGAACGTATTTTACTTTTTATCAAAAAAGCGGATTCAGAAGGCGTTGACTTCTATTTTATAGGAGATGTTTCTATCATTCCAGGCAGTATCGAACAAGGCAAAATGCCCAAAACCAATGCGCCCGTAGTTCATTTTCAATTCAAACTAGACAAGCCCGTTGAAGAAAATTTGTATAACTACCTGATTCAATAAAGCCCGTATCGCAACTAAAATTCTTCTGTATCAATCCTAAAAGAGCCGTGCTTAAGTTCTTGAACCCGTTCCGATTCTGTATATGTGTTATATTCTAGGAATTCAATAGATTGATTGATATCGAAATAATAATAATACGTTCCACTTCGGTATAACAGACAAGTAGAAGGGATGATTCCGTTTTTTTCGTTAATTGAACCCCTTCGTAGCCTTTCTCCACCATTTCTTTGATGACCTCTTTCATTCTCATTATAGAACAATGAAAATGGAGATCATCCAAATATTAAATTCTATCACCCCCCTGTAATCTTCCCAAACACATCCCATCCGTGTGTGTCTCGACATCCTCAAAGGGCTCAAAATAATATGTTCGCCAATATAACCAGCAAAAATAAAAATACCGGTATTGCCGCCAGAATGATCATGATAGTTTTAACAATGTTGCCATCTCCAATTCTGGGACTTACCAAAAGACCAATACTTGAAATGAATCCGAATGAAAATAATAATAAAAATGCTAAATTTTCGAATATCAAAAAATCAACGAAAGTGAAAAACATCGAAAGAATTAATAACCCTATTGTTGAAAATAGCAAACTTAAAATGCCCAATGCGATTAAATATCCAATGATGGATTCTCCATATCTCGACTTTGACTACCAATAGATTTAGCCGCATTTTTGATAAATGCGGGTATTGAGCTTTAGACTCCAATGATAGGAACCCAAAAAAACCTAGGTAATAACAAAGAGCACAACTGGAACGTATTTTCTTTATATCGTAAATATGGGTATTGTTCTAAAAGTAAATAGCAAAAGCAGCCATTACAATTATTAAAAACAAAACCATCAATATTAACAGCGAATATAACAGACTTAAACCCCAATGCATATCTCCAAAAACATATTCGAAAAATTTGAATAAATAGGATATGATATGCAACAAAAGGCCAAGAACCAAAAGACCAAAAATAATGCCGATCCAACGAAGACTGGCGACTCCGTGATTATTTATAATCTGTATTATCGCAATAGGAGCCGTAATGAATTGAGCAAAAATCGATCCCGCAAGCAGCCAAAAGCTAAACCTGAATAATGCACCTTCCTCGTAAACATACTCCTTTTTAAAATATTGATATAAAGTAATACCCAGTGGAATTAACCAAACAAACAGAGCACCCAAAAAGTCTGAATCCCCAAAAGAACCAATAAGAAGTAAACCGGCCGGAATTAAAGCCAGAATCACGTTTAAATACAATATCCAGTCCCCAATTGGATCTCCCCAATAAGGCAATTCCAAAAACCGATGCTCGGAATGATTTTCATTGTTATCGCCCTTTGTATTCTTTCTCCAGTTCTGAATAGATTCAAGCAATGTTTTTCGCTGAACTTTTTTAGGAAGTTTTTGTTTCCCAATTTCTTTTGGGAAACCGTTTGCTCGGAAATCTCTTGCGATTTGAATAGGGGTGTTGACCATGTTAAATTACTATCAATGTCCCAATTACCTTCGCCATGCGATTGCACGGCTTCTAACGGAATTGCTC
>CBFHGY010000032.1:0-22444 GCA_965655465.1 Bacteroidia bacterium
CTCAAATAAAAAGCCTTCAATCCATTTGAAATTCACATTAAAGGCCCAGTCATCTTGTTTAAACCAGCGTAATTTGCTTCCCCCAAAACTCAAATTGAATTTATTTTTGGGAGTATTGAAGGCTGGAATTATGGGATCTGTTTCGTCTGTTTTATTCAATTGATTGAAGCTGTAATTGGCTCCAGCCGTATAATTATCGCCAATGAAATAGTTCAATCCAATAGAAGCTCCCATGGTTGTTACAGTGGATGTTGCATTGGTTGCAACCCTATATACTTGACCACCATTAACCGTGTTGATATTTACAATAATGGGGTCGAATCCAATTTTATATCCTATAAAATCGATATAATTACTGTAATAGGTGCTGGCATCAACATTTAATTTATTTTTCATAAAGAAGCCTTTAAACCCTGCTTCAATAGTGCGTACTTTTTCGGGTACCACCGGATCTACATTGAAGTAATCGAGTATTCTTACATCGGGAATCGTTTGTTCAAAATAATCTGCCAATGATTCTAATGTGACCAGGTTTTTATAACCGTTTAGATTACCCAAAAGTATTGCCCTACCTACATTATAATAAAGATATTGGTCGGCAAGTGTCGGGTTGCGTACTCCACTCGTGAAATTGAGCCGCCAGAAAGTGATTTTATCCGGATTATAAACAAAGGATAAAGCAGGACTATATACAAAGGGAAAGTTTTCATTTTTGTCGGTCCTGAAACTCGCATTCAATTTCAATTTATCCTGTAAGAATCGCTGTTGGTAACCCGCATAAATTCCAAATTCTTGGTTAGTTATTACCCTACCATTAGTATCTGAAAAAATGGTACCCGCTGAATTCGGCGTGTACCTGCGTCCGGATGCCCCGAGTGAAAGTTGCCTGGTTTTTTTAAGATTAAAACGATGTTCAATCTGGGCATTATAAAGTGAACTGCGGTCGAAGAATCCGCTACCCCCCTCTCCGAAACTTTTGCGAGAGGTAATATCGTTTTTGAGTTCTTCAAAACGAGCTGTTCCCGGCTCAAAATAATCCAAAGCGGGATTTAAGGAGGGTGCATTGGTGTAATATTTTCCTTGATTTACGAGATTTCGGGTTTGATTATGCCATTGTGTAATTTGGTCACGATTTTGATCAATCACCATATTATATTGGCGCATGAAGGAATCGGGATAACGGAAATATTTGAAATTAGGGAAGCCAGGGAACTGTTTCACTCGATTGGCGAAACTGTCTTTCCAAATACGCTGATAATCACTTCCCCATAAATAATTAACTTTCGATTTTTCCAGCATCAAAAGTGAAGTGAATACTGCATCGTAGGTATTTCCAGCATCTTCGTAAGTAGAATATACACGTACAAACCCATTTTTATGTTTGAATTCTAGTCGATTTTGGTAAAATTCGATATCATTCAAACTATAGCGGTTATCGCCTTGGTAAACGGTAGTTCCCATGCCAAAGTTGCTTTGGAAAATAAATTCTAGATCTTTGTTTTTGAAAGGTTTTGCGGCTATGGTAGCCGAGGTTTTCAAGTTATAGGTGTTGTAATCTACAATATCGGATTCCCAATAACCGTTTCGAAAATACCGATCTAAACCGGGTTCACTTTCTTTCCCATTGATACTACTTCGGTCAAATTCTCCGGGTCGCACTACTTCGTCGCCGTATCGGTTTATGGCATCATAGCCACCTGGATTGTTTTTAGCTACCGGGCTGCCATAAACAGGATCGTCGTTATTGGCTTCCCAATCATAGGCACGCATGTAGTAAAAATTTCCTTTAAATGCGAATACATCCTTGCCTTGCTTATTTTTAAATACCTTAGCATATCGCAAGGAGTTTTCCATTAATTGACGTTCGCCTACTTTAAATTTATAACTGAAACCTGGAGTCTTCCAAACGTCTTTGGTGGTCATGGATATGACACCATTGAAGGCACCGGGACCATAAAACGCGGAGCTCGCACCTACCACAATTTCTTGAGAAGCGATATCTAATTCGGAGGCACCTAAAAAATTTCCCAAAGAAAAATTGAGTCCCGGACTTTGATTGTCGACACCATCAATTACTTGGAGCGTGCGAACAGGGGATGTGGAGTTAAATCCACGGGTATTGATAATTCTAAAACCGAGAGAAGCGGAAGTTACGTCTACGCCTTTTAGGTGGCCTAAGGCTTCATAAAAATCAGATGCAGGCGTTTCTTTAATACTTTGGGCCGACATGCTTTCTACCGTTAGCGCAGATTCCTTCAGTTTTTCTTTGAGTCTATTTTGTTTGATTTCAACGCCTTTGATGCGCTCATAGGTCGTATCGGTTTCGCCTTGACCGAAGCTTGTATTCGACGCTAAAAGCAAAAGGAACAAAGGAAATCCGTGTAATTTTAATTTCATATATGGCAATCAAAGCGTGCAAGATAAATAATTTCGATTACTAGACTTGGATTTTCGCAAATAATACCAGGGAAAATATTTGCATTATTTGCAAATAACGAGTTCCGGAATTCGGAGCATTAAAGTCACAAAGGCTTCTGTTGCCACGATTTTTTTGTAAACTTGCACCTATATAAGGAATGATAGATAAAAAGATAGTGTTAGAGGCTTGGAAATTGATGCAAACCGCGCGTTCCATGGCTAAAATATACGACGAGAATCGAAGCATTACTAAATACGTTCATAGCACTTCTAAAGGTCACGAAGCCATTCAAATAGCCGTGGGGATGCATCTTAAGTCTATGGATTTTGTATATCCCTATTACCGTGATGAAAGCATGTTGCTAACGATGGGAATGACTCCTTATGAGTTGATGTTGCAATTATTGGCAAAGGCCGAAGATCCTTTCAGCGGAGGACGTACCTATTATTCGCACCCTTCTTTGAACCGGGAGAATATGCCTAAAATGCCCCATCAAAGTTCGGCAACAGGAATGCAGGCAATTCCGGCTACGGGTGCGGCTCATGGACTAAAATACAAGGAAAACCAAGGACTTTTAAATGGTGCTGAAAAACCGGTAGTAGTTTGTTCATTAGGAGATGGTTCGGTCACGGAGGGTGAAGTGGCAGAATCCTTGCAAATGGCGGTTTTACACAAATTGCCTATCATATATTTGGTTCAAGACAACGATTGGGGTATTTCTGCAAGTGGTGATGAAATGCGTGCGATGGATGCATTTGAATACGGCTTAGGTTTTAAAGGTTTGCGCAGAATTCGGATTAATGGAAGTGATTTCTTGCAATGTTTCGATGAAATGCAACGCGCCATAAAAACGGTTCGTGAAGAGCGCGTTCCCATGCTTGTGCATGCTAAAGTACCGCTTTTAGGCCATCATACGAGCGGAGTACGCAGCGAATGGTATCGCGATGATTTAGAAAAACACGAACGCATCGATCCCTTACCGAGGTTGCGCAAATTGTTACAAAGTTTAGCCGTTACCGATGGCGAATTAGATGCTATTGCAGCAGAATGTGAAGCGCTTGTTTTTGCAGATTTTGAACGGGCTAAAAATGCCGCCGATCCAGATATAAGTACCGTTTTTGATCATATTTTGGCACCGACCGAAATAACCGAGGAGTTGGGTGTGCGTGAACCTGAAGGTAGAGAATCTATTGTTATGGTGGATGCTGCTCTTTTTGCCGTAGATGAGATATTAAAGAAGCACCCTGAAGCCTTATTATATGGTCAGGATGTTGGACATCGATTAGGAGGGGTTTTCCGTGAGGCAGCAACTTTGAGCGATAAATACGGTCGCGATCGCGTGTTTAATACACCTATTCAAGAAGCTTATATAGTAGGAAGTACTGCGGGTATGAGTGCGGTTGGTTGCAAACCCATCGTAGAAATTCAGTTCGCCGATTATATTTGGCCAGGTATCAATCAGCTGGTAACGGAACTTTCTAAAAGTTCATACTTGTCTATGGGGAAATTCCCCGTTTCTAGTATCATTCGGGTCCCAACGGGTGCCTATGGTGGGGGTGGTCCCTATCACTCCGGTACGGTGGAAAGCAGTATCCTTCCTATAAAAGGAATTAAAATAGCGTACCCAAGTACTGCTGCCGATATGAAAGGATTGATGAAAGCGGCCTTTTACGATCCAAATCCGGTAATTATGTTTGAGCATAAAGGTTTATATTGGAGTAAAGTTCCAGGTACAGAAAGAGCCAAAACTCCTGAGCCCGATGCTGATTACATCATTCCATTTGGAAAGGCACGAGTGGTTCAAGAGGCTTCCCGAGATAACATAGATAAAGGACAAAGTGTGGGCGTTATCACCTACGGTATGGGAGTTTATTGGGCTTTAAATGGATCAAAAACCTTTGCGGATCAAGTGGAAATTCTCGATTTACGTACTTTAGCTCCTTACGATGAAGAAGCATGTGTAGCCTTAACAAAAAAGCATGGGAAAATATTGGTTCTTACGGAAGAAACTCGTAGGAATAGTTTTGCAGAAGCTTTAGCTGGGAGAATCAGCGAACAATGTTTCATTAATTTGGATGCCCCTATTCAGATATTAGGATCCGAAGATATTCCTGCTGTTCCTTTAAATATGGGATTAGAAGCTGCTATGTTGCCGAATGCAGAGAAAACAATGGATCGTTTGCAATGGTTATTGTCTTTTTAGACCTCAGTAATCTTTGAATATTTTGTGTGTTGTTGGGCGGAATCGTTTCCGCCCAATTTGATTTATACCCGTTAATTTATTTTAAAAACCAACGGATAATCTGCAATGATTTCTTATTGTATGGGGGATATTTTTGTCGCAAATCGAACCAATTGGCAGTTTTTACAATACTTTTTCGGTGGCTGAATGCATTGAATCCCGTTTCACCATGATAGGCACCCGTACCTGAATTGCCAATTCCGCCAAAGGGTAAATTGGGGTCTACCAAATGCATCAGTGCATTGTTAACGCATCCGCCACCGAAGGAAATATTTTGAATAATTTCTTGCTCAAAATGGGTGTCATCCGTGAATACATAAAGGCTCAAAGGATTGGGGTGGTTTTGGATAAGGGTATAGATATCTTGGAGATTTTTAAACGTGAATAATGGAGATATTGGACCGAAGATTTCTTCTTGCATTAGCGGATGTTGCATGTCGCCCTCCACAATTGTGGGTTCAATGCGGCGCTCGTTCGGAAAGGATTTCCCACCGAAAATAATTTTTGCACCTTGCAAAAGTCCGAGTAGTCGGTTGAAATGGTGCTCGTTAACTATTTGGGTATAGTCAATTAATGCGTCATTTTTATAGTAAAATTCATAAAACGTAGATTTCAGTTTTGCTATAAACGCATCTTTAACCTCTTCATGAACGATAAAATAGTCCGGGGCTACACAAGTTTGACCGGAGTTTATCCCTTTTCCTAATGCAATGCGTTGTGCGGAAACTGCAAGATTGGCGGATTTATCGATAATGCAGGGACTTTTTCCACCTAATTCTAGAATACATGGAATAAGATATTTGGCTGCACTTTCGGCGATGATTCGGCCCACTGCGGTGGAACCGGTAAAAAATATCAGGTTTGGTCGGTAGTTTTCAATGGCCTGGGGAACCACGGTATGACCTTCTCCTTCAACAAGGGCTACAAACTCGGTGGAAAACGTAGCGGCAATAAGTTCGGATAAAACTTTCGAGGTATTTGGAGTAAGCTCTGATGGTTTAAGAAGGGCAGTGTTTCCCGCTGCTATGGCGGCTATTAAAGGGGCGATAAGGAGTTGGAAGGGATAATTCCAAGGGGCAATAATCAGGACTTTTCCATAACCTTGTGCATGTATTTTGGCGCTAGAAGGAAACAGCGAAAGGGTGGTGCGAATGGATTTGGGCTTCGCCCAAGTATCTATATGTTTAAGTGTATGGCTGATTTCTTGATAAATAAATCCCACTTCACTAGAATAGGCTTCGAATTCCGATTTTTGCATATCGGCATATAGGGCAGCAATGATTTGGCTTTCGCGTTCTTTAATGGCAGCTTTGAGGGCGCGCAATGCAGATTTTCGAGCTGAAATATCGGTATTGCTGGGTTTGAACAAAAAGGCCTCTTGAGAATTGCGAATTTCTAGGAAGTTCATGATTTAATAACAATTTATAATGCGAATGGATTTGCCGTTCCAGTTGAAGACTTCTTCGGGAAGTTTGCCTAAAAGAACTTTGCCAAGCGGTGAAGCAACAGAAATAGAACGAATTTCAAGGTTGTCAATAGATAAGTTGCCTATTGGTGGACCTATATATAAGGTATGGATATGTGAATCAATGGAAATTTCAGCGATACTACCAGAACGGATTGTGGTATTATCATGGTTGTTGCTAAAAAGAGCCAAAGAATTTTGCAAGGTTTTTTTCTGACTTTCGAGGCGATCTAAATCTGCCTGAAGCATCTCGCGAGAAGTTTCATATTTATCGCCTGCACTGCTTTTAGTTTCATCTTGAAGTGCTTGTTCGGTTTGGTTGATAGCATCTTGAAGACTTTGGAGGGAGTTTTGCAACTTTTCTTTGAAGGCTTGGATGATACGTTCTTTAGATGGATTCACAGTATTCAAAAATACCGAGTCTTGTGAAATAAATGGAGATACCTATCGAAAATAAAAGATTCGTGCAAACGGAAAAATATCGTATATGTGTCCTCTGAATCTTTGAGTGTACCTTTGCATTATGAATTTTGATTCATCTATTCGATTAGATAATATAGAAGATGCTATTGAAGATATCCGCCAGGGTAAAGTAATAATAGTGGTCGATGACGAGGACCGCGAAAACGAGGGCGATTTTTTAACAGCAGCTCGCAATATGACTCCTGAGTTAGTCAACTTTATGGCTAAAGAAGGTCGTGGTTTGATCTGTGTTCCTTTAACAGAGGAACGTTGTGATGAATTGGGCTTAGAAATGATGGTAGGGAAAAACACCGCTACTCATGAAACAGCCTTTACCGTATCGGTTGATTTATTGGGACATGGTTGTACAACAGGTATTTCGGCTCAGGATCGTTCAAAGACGATTATGGCTTTGATAGACCCGAACGTAAAAAACGAGGAGTTAGGTAGACCTGGTCATATATTCCCCTTAAAGGCTAAGGCTGAAGGGGTATTGCGCAGAGCTGGGCATACCGAAGCGGCTATTGATTTGGCAAGAATGGCGGGCTTTGAACCAGCAGGTTGTATCGTAGAAATATTAAATGAAGATGGAAGCATGGCGCGCTTGCCTGATTTGGTGCATGTAGCTAAGAAATTTGATCTGCGTATTATTAGTATAGAACAATTGATAAAATACCGTTTGGAGCACGAATCTTTAATTCAAAGAGAGATTTCTGTGCAAATGCCAACGAAGGCGGGTGATTTTGATTTAATCGCGTATAAACAAAAGGATACTCAACAAGAACATGTAGCTTTAATTAAAGGTATTTGGAATGAAGATGAACCCGTTTTAGTACGTGTGCATTCAAGTTGCTTAACCGGAGATGTTTTTGGATCTTGTCGCTGTGATTGTGGCGAACAGTTGGAGAAAGCAATGGAGCTCATAGAGAAAGAGGGAAAAGGGATTATCGTGTATATGAATCAGGAAGGTAGGGGAATTGGCTTGCTGAATAAATTAAGAGCATATAAACTGCAAGAGCAGGGTTTGGATACGGTAGAAGCCAATATTAAATTGGGTTTTGGCATGGATGACAGAGATTACGGGGTGGGAGCGCAAATTTTGCGAGATTTGGGTGTGAGAAAAATGAAACTCATTAGTAATAATCCACGTAAGCGAACAGGATTGATTGGATACGGTCTAGAAATTGTAGAAAATGTGCCATTATTAATAGAACCCAACCCACATAATGCCGGTTATTTACAAACCAAACGTGTAAAGATGGGCCATACTTTAAAAGAAAACCAAGATTAGCATATGTTAGTTATTGATCCAAAAGAGTTGCCAATTCCTCAATTACACCAGTATTTAATTGGCAGTGTAGGTCCAAGGCCTATTTGTTTCGCAAGTACCGTGGACGCAAAAGGGATTCCGAATTTGGCACCTTTTAGTTTCTTTAATGTATTCAGTGCCAATCCCCCGATTTTAGTTTTTGCGCCCAATAATAGCGGTCGAACCGGTGAACCTAAGCACACTTTATTGAATGTAAAAGAGGTTCCCGAAGTAGTAATTAATGTAGTTACTGAAAGTATGGTAGAGCAAATGAATGTAGCTGCAGCGCCATGGGATAGGGGAGTTAGTGAATTTGAAAAAGCAGGATTTACCGCTTTGAAATCGGATATAGTACGACCTTATAGAGTGGCAGAAAGTCCGTCTCAGATTGAGTGTAAAGTATTGGAAATAAAAGAAATGGGACAAGGTGGTGGCGCTGGAAATTTGGTAATTTGTGAAGTGCTTCGCATGCATATTAGCAATGCGGTTTTAAACCCAGAGGCGAAGATAGATCAACGAAAAATGAAACTAGTAGGTAGATTGGGTGGTAGTTGGTATTCGAAGACCGACGATGCTGCATTGTTTGAATTAGGTCAACCTATGTCGGTTACATTGGGATATGATGCATTGCCTGAGTATGTTAGAAATAGTACTTTTTTAACGGGTAATGAAATTGGGAAGTTGGCAGGATTGGCGGAATTTCCAAATAATAAGTTGGAGGAATTGGTTCAAAGTGAGCGGAATTTTGGAAATGAAAAGCAACAAATTTCTGAATGGATTTCCCAAGGAAATGCAGATAAGGCTTTAGCTTTATTGAAATTAATGCAGGAATAGGGTCCTTTTATCCCTACTCTTGCATGTGTGTTGTATCTTTGCAGGATGAGCTTGGCAGAATTAATTAATGAGGGCATCAAAGAGGCGATGAAAGCCAAAGATGCGAATCGTTTGCGTGCATTGCGTGGTATCAAAAGTGCCTTTATGTTATTACAAACATCGGAGAAAGCGGCCCAATTAACAGAAGACGATTACATTAAAACATTACAAAAGCTTGCCAAACAGCGCAAGGATTCTATTGAAATATTTGAACAACAAGGTCGTGATGACTTGGCCTCTATTGAGAAGGAAGAATTAAAATTTATTGAAACATATCTTCCTGCACAAATGGATCCTGCAGAAGTAAAAGCGGTTATTTCTGGAATTATCTCAGAAATGGGTGTGAGTGGTCCTTCTGCAATGGGTAAGGTAATGCCAGCGGCGATGCAAGCATTGAATGGGAAGGCAGATGGCAAGTTGATTTCTCAGTTTGTAAAGGAATTATTAAGCGCATAATTATGAGTAGACCTGTTCGCGTGCGTTTTGCACCAAGTCCTACGGGACCTTTGCATATTGGCGGTGTGCGTACCGCCTTATATAATTATTTATTCGCGCGTAAGCATGGGGGAACCTTTATCTTACGTTTGGAAGATACCGATCAAACACGTTTTGTTCCTGGTGCCGAAGCCTATATAAAAGAAAGTTTGGCTTGGGTAGGAATTGAAATCGACGAAGGTCCAGATCAATCCGGTCCACACGCGCCTTACCGTCAAAGTGAGCGCAAACCAATGTACCGTCAATATGCCGAGCAATTGATTGAAAAAGGCTTGGCCTATTATGCATTTGATAGCGCTGAAGATCTTGACGAAATGCGCAAGCGTTTAGAAGCAAGCAATATGCAACCAGCTTATGATGCGGTAAGTAGAATGAGCATGAAAAATTCCTTGACACTTTCGGCGGATGAAGTTCAAGAGCGCTTAGATCGTGGAGATAATTATGTAATTCGAATCAAACTTCCCCGAAAGGAAGAGGTGCGTTTTCACGATATTATTCGAGGTTGGGTTGTTGTGAGCACCAACCAAATGGATGATAAGGTTTTATTAAAGGGAGATGGCATGCCCACCTATCACCTAGCAAATGTTGTTGATGATTATATCATGGGCATTAGTCATGTAATTCGTGGAGAAGAATGGTTGCCAAGCGCGCCCTTGCACGTAATGTTGTATCGCTTTTTAGGTTGGGAAGAGCAAATGCCCGAGTTTGCTCATTTGCCTCTGCTTTTGAAACCAGAAGGGAATGGCAAGCTAAGTAAACGCGATGGTGATAGATTAGGATTCCCAGTTTTTCCATTACAATGGAAAGACGAGCAAACAGGTGAAACAAGTTCAGGTTACCGCGAATCAGGGTATTTCCCAGAGGCAGTGGTAAATATGTTGGCCTTATTGGGTTGGCATCCAAGTGATAATCGGGAACACTTTACCTTGTCAGAACTAATCGAGGCTTTTACCTTAGATCGCGTGAGTAAGAGTGGGGCTAAGTTTGATGTACAAAAGGCATTTTGGTTCAATCAGCAATATTTACAGCGTAAGCCATTATCGGAGATTTACGAGCTTGTTGAACCCATTATAAAAGAAAAAGGCTACGAAGTTTGTCAGGAATATGTTGAAGGGGTTATTGCATTGATGCGGGAAAAAGTACAATTTGCAAAAGATACCATTTTACAAGGAGCCTATTTCTTTGAAGAACCTACTGTGTACGATCAAGGAGTTGTCCAAAAGAAATGGACTGCTGACACCAATGGAATAATTAATCGTTTAGCGGATGCTTTTGCCGGACTTTCAGAAACCGCGAATGCTCATGAGTATGAAAATTTATACAAGCAATTTTGTGAAAATGAAGGGATTAAACCAGGTAGTTTATTACAGCCATTGCGGGTAGTGGTTTCGGGTGAGGGTGTAGGAGCGCCCATTTGGGAGATGATAGCCCATATTGGTCGGGATTATGTCATAGAACGGATGCGACTCGCTACGACTAAAATTTCATTTTCAATTGCCTAAACAAAGCCCTATTTTCGCCTTTCATTAAAAAACTGAAATATATAAACATGCGTGCCTTATCAAAGTTGAATGTTATTATAGGTTGGCTGATGTTCTTGGTTGCCCTAGTGGTATATACCTTAACATTGGAACCTTCTGTGAGTCTTTGGGACTGTGGTGAATTTGCTTCTGCGGCTTACCGTTTGCAAGTAGTGCATCCCCCAGGGGCGCCCTTTTTCTTAATGGTAGGAAGGATGTTCTCGCTTTTGGCGTCATCTCCCGAGACTGTTGGATTTTGGATTAACATGCTTTCTGCAGTATCGTCTGCGGGAGCGGTAATGTTTACCTATTGGATTACGGTAATGTTTGCCGAAAAGTTGGTGGATGAAAAAGCAGAAAACCGTAATATGCTCATTTATGGAGCTGGTATCGTTGCTGCATTGACCAATACTTTCATTGATACTTTCTGGTTCAGCGCGGTAGAAGCTGAGGTTTATGCTATGAGTTCATTCTTTACGAGCTTAACCTTTTGGGCATTATTGAAGTGGTACAATCTTGAGGATAATAAGTATACCGACCGTTGGTTGGTTTTCATTGCGTTCATGATTGGTTTAGCGCTTGGAACGCACATGTTGAACCTATTGGTAATTCCCGCTGTTGGCTTGGCCTATTACTTCAAAAAGTTTACGGTTACCCGAAATGGAGTGATTTACGCTTTAGGAGGGTCTGCTTTAGCCTTAGCAGTGGTCATGAAAGTAATTTATCCTGGAATTCCTTGGCTATTGGCACGTTTGGATCGCATGTTTGTAAACGGTTTTGGATTGCCTTTCTATTCTGGAGCGGTTGCAGCAATCATTCTGGTATATGTAGGAGTGGCTTATCTGGTGAATCATTTCCAAAAGAATGGAAAGTATAATCTGAATCTGATTTTCTTGTGCATTGGCTTTGTTATTTTTGGATATTCTTCTTACGCGATGGTAATTATCCGAAGTATGGCAAATCCTGCGATTGACATGAACAATCCAGAAGATCCATATAAATTTTACGGGTATATAACACGTGAGCAATATGGTGATAGGCCCCTTGCCTATGGTCCGTATTTTAATGCACCCCAAACGGATTATAATATAAAAGGTACGCGCTATTTCAAAGCTTCTGAGAAGTACGAAAAAGGAGGGGATATTTACGAACCTGTTCACGGACCTGTGGATATCGATGGAGACGGTATTGCCGAAGATTACAATACCTTATTTCCTCGAATGGGAAAAAGCAATAAGCCTAATGATGCTCGCGGATTCCGCAGTTATGGGGGTATGCAATCGGTGCAGGATGAAATCGACCAATTGACCCAGATTAGCCAGCAAAGACAATTGACTCCAGAGGAGAAGAATCGTTTGAATTATTTAAATTATCAAATCCCATCTTTCGGAAACAATCTTACGTATTTCTTTAACTACCAAATCCGTTACATGTATTTGCGTTATTTCATGTGGAACTTTGTGGGTCGCTTTAACGATCAACAAGCGGTTTCCGGGAATACCAAATTGGACGGAAACTGGTATAGTGGTATTCCATTCGTAGATAAATTTGTTGTTGGAGATGTATCTGAAATGCCGGCCTATTACCAAAATCAAAAAGCCCGTAATTCCTATTATTTCTTACCTTTAATATTAGGATTATTGGGATTGGTTTTACAGTATGGCAAGAATAAAAAAGATTTCTGGTTGATTATGACGATGTTCGTATTTACAGGACTTTTAATTATCGTTTACACCAATCAACCCCCTTACGAACCCCGTGAAAGGGACTATGCAGTCGTGGGTTCTTTTCAGATTTTCTGTATCTGGGTTGGATTAGGCGTAATTTCTTTGGCGGATATCTTAAGAAAATATTTAGGCAAGAACGCAGCATTGATAAGTGCGGCTGCGAGTATCTTGTTGGTTCCTGTAAATATGGCTGCTGAGAATTGGGACGATCATGATCGTTCAGGACGTTATATCGGTTTGGATATGGCTAAGAATTTCTTAGAGAATTTAGAGCCGAATGCAGTGTTGTTCTGTAATGGAGATAATGATACATATCCGTTGTGGTACGCTCAAAACGTTGAAGGAATTCGCACAGATGTGCGAATTATCAATCAGTCGTTGTTGCCCACAGAATGGTACAGTTCCGTATTGTTAGATACCGTTTATAATTCAGCTCCTCTGCCTTTAACTGTAACCAAAGAAGATTTGCAGACAGGAAGTTTCGAATATGGTATTCCCGTAAATAAAACCATGTACAAAACTTCCAGAAATGCGGCCGAAGTTGTTGCGGAACTTCGTAAGGCAAGAGCACAAGGTGGTGGAGAAACAGGAAATTTAACTTGGAATGCATCTAAAATGCATGTTCCTGTTAACAAGGAAGCGGTTTTAAAAGCCGGAGTTGTTCATCCTGCATACCAATCCCTAATAGTTGATTCGATTGAGATAAATGTAGGTTCTGAGTATTATACAAAAGGAGATTTAGTTATGTATGATTTGATTTCGACCATGTCGAAAGAGGGTTGGAAGCGTCCTATCTACTTTACCTCAGTATCGGGATATGATTTCGCTGGTTTGAATGATTATATGCAATTAGAAGGTTTGGTTTACCGTCTTGTTCCAATTAAAGGAGGTTCTAGAAGCCGTCAACCAACTCGCGTAGACCAATATAAGTTGTATTCGAATTTGGTGAAAAACTATGGTTATTACGGAATGAAAGAAAAGCCTAATTTCTTCTTAGATGATAAGGCTTCTTATGTTCCAAATGACTTGCAACAAATGGGCTTATTATTGGCTTCGTTTTACACACAGAAAGTGGGTGTAATTGAACAAACTGCAAAAGAGCGTGAAAGTGGGAGAGATTTAAAAGCCGTTGCAAGTCCTGAAGAAGGTTTTACAAGTGCGGAGGATTTTTACCTACATTACAAAGATTCAGTATCTGCTTACAAAGCCCGTGGTATTGAGGTCTTGAACCATATCATGAAGGAAATACCAGAATCGGTTATGCCTATGCGCCGTGAATATCGTTTGGATTACGGATTGACATTATTGGCACTTGGTGACGAAAAAGCAGCAGAAAAGGTATTGACCGAAAGTATTAAGGAGAATGTTGATTATTTTAAGTTCTTTAGCAAAGACTCCGAGGAGGGAAGTATGTTTGCAGAACGCGAAGTCTATATTTCACAGGATTTGATTCGGAGAACAATCAAGTCGGTAGAGCAAGAAGGTCGAAAAGATTGGGCTCAGAAATTCAGGAATATGGCACAGGTTGCCGGTAGATTTTAATTATTAAAGATTTTATCCCGCCGAAAGGCGGGATTTTTTTATGAAGAAACAAACATCGTTATTATACGGAATACATCCGGTAAAAGAAGCTTTAGACTCTGGACAAACCATTGACAAGGTTTGGATTATAGAGGGACATTTACAAGGTCAGTTATATGAGTTGATGGGAATGTTCCGCAACCGTGGCATTATATGGAAACAGGTACCGGCTGCTAAATTGAATTCTTTGGTTAATGGTAACCATCAAGGTGTCGTGATTTCACTATCGGTTGTAGACTTTGCTAAAATTGAAGATGTTGTGGATATGGCTTATGAGGAAGGTGAAGATCCATTCATTTTGGTCTTGGATGGCATTACGGATGTCCGAAATTTTGGTGCAATTGCGAGAACCGCAGCTTGCGCCGGGATGCATGGTATCGTAGTTCCAGAAGTAGGCAGCGCTCCTATTGGTCCAGATGCTTTAAAGACATCAGCCGGTGCTTTAATGCATATTCCAGTTTGTAGAACAAAAAGTTTACACCACACGTTGAAGTATCTAAAGAATTCGGGTTTACGGATTGTTGGAGCAACGGAAAAAACAGATCAAGGACTTTATGGTCAGGATTTGAGTGGACCCATCGCGGTTGTAATGGGAAGCGAAGACACTGGAATGGATAAGGAATCTGCAAAAATGTGTGATGATTTTGTGCGTATTCCTATTTCTAAGCGCGGTGTAGATTCCTTAAACGTGTCTGTAGCAACTGGGGTTGTCGTTTACGAAATAATTCGTCAACGTACCAAATAAATCTTCTGCCTAGCGAGGTATATTTTAAATTTGCCCCGATGGAAGCAATCCAAATGGTCAATCTCAAAGCCCAATATCACCGCTTTAAGTCGGAATTTGATGGTGCTTTTGAGCGTGTTTGCCAAGAGGCGGCATTTATTAAAGGGCCAGAACTGGTTGCTTTTGAGCGAGAGTTGGCTGCTTTTTTAGGGGTAAAACACGTTATTGGAGTTGCAAATGGAACTGACGCGCTTCAAATTGCGTTAATGTCGCTTGATTTAGAGCAAGGAGATGAAATCATTATACCTGCTTTTGCTTATGCGGCCTTGCCGGAAGTGATTTTATTGTTGGGTTTAAAGCCTGTATTTGTGGATGTAAGTCTTACGGATTTTTTAATAGACGTAAGTAAAATAGAGTCTAAAATTACCTCTAAAACACGTGTACTTGCCCCGGTTCATTTATTTGGATTAACAGCGAATATGGACATTTTAGTGGAAATTGCCAAACGACATAAACTATTTATATTGGAGGATGCCGCGCAAAGTTTGGGCTCTCAGTACTGCAGTGAAACATGCTTTGGGTCAAGTGGTGCACTCGGAGATATCGGAACAACATCGTTTTTCCCAAGTAAAAATTTGGGTTGTTTTGGAGACGGAGGTGCTGTTTTTACGAACGACGATGTCCGTGCTGAAAAAATTAGGATGTTGGCCAATCATGGTCAATCGAAGCGGTATTACCATGAAATTGTGGGAGTGAATTCGCGACTTGATAGTTTACAAGCGGCCGTTCTCAGGGTGAAATTACCCCATTTAGAGTGGTTTATCTCTCGAAGAAGAGAAATTGCAGCACTTTATAACCGTGAATTTACAGATTTAGAAGGAATAGTTCGCCCAAAAGAGGCAGCAGGATACAGTACACATAGCTATCATCAATATACATTGCGGATTCTAGATAATAAAAGAGATGCCTTGGCTGCTTTTTTATTGAAGAATAGTATTCCAAGCATTATTTATTATCCCCTACCTTTGCACCGACAAATGGCCTATTTAAGTCATGACGTGGTGCCGGTTTCGGAACAGTTATGTCAGGAAGTTTTAAGTTTGCCCATTTGCCCAGAATTAACAGATGAACAACAGTACTATATTATTAATAATTTAAAATCATTTTATAAATCATGAAAATTGCAGTAGTTGGAACAGGTTACGTAGGCTTGGTAAGCGGTACGTGTTTTGCCGAAACAGGAAACGATGTAATCTGTGTTGACATTGATCAATCTAAAGTAGATCGTTTGTCTAATGGACAAATAACCATTTTTGAACCTGGATTGGAGGTTTTATTCAAACGGAATTTGAAAGAGGGTCGATTAAAGTTTACCACATCTTTGGAAGAAGCCATAAAAGACAGTCTGGTTATATTCTTGGCTTTGCCAACACCTCCAGGTGAAGATGGTTCAGCAGATTTGCGATATGTATTGGGTGTTGCGGATCATTTAGGTAAGATCATGACGGACTATAAAGTAATCGTAGATAAAAGTACAGTTCCTGTTGGTACGGCTGATCGAGTGCGTGAGGCAGTTGCTGCCAATTTCAAGGGAGAATTTGATGTCGTTTCGAATCCTGAATTTCTACGTGAAGGTGTTGCTGTAGATGATTTTATGAAACCAGATCGTGTGGTGATTGGTGCACAAAATCAGCGTGCCTTCGATGTTATGGATGAATTATATGCACCTTACGTGCGCCAAGGAAATCCTGTTATGCATATGGATACACGAAGCGCGGAACTAACGAAATACGCCGCAAATAGTTTTCTAGCAACAAAAATTTCATTTATGAATGAAATAGCTCGATTGTGTGAACTCTTAGGTGCAGATGTGGATATGGTGCGTAAAGGAGTTGGTAGTGACGATCGTATTGGTAAACGATTCCTATTTCCAGGTATTGGATATGGAGGAAGTTGTTTTCCAAAAGATGTAAAGGCTTTGGTTCATAGCGCAGCATCCGTGGATTACGATTTTAAAATTCTGAAAGCCGTAGAAGATGTAAATGCGGAACAGAAAAAGGCGTTGGTGCCAAAAATCATGCAGCATTATGGGGGTATTGAAGGTAAAACAGTGGCATTGTGGGGATTGGCGTTTAAGCCAAATACCGATGACATTCGGGAAGCACCTGCATTGGAAATGATTGATATGTTAACCCAAGCTGGTGCAGAAGTTCGTGCATATGATCCTGAAGCAATGGCAAATGTAAAAACGCAAATTGGTGATCAAGCCGTTTTTTGTGACTCGGCATATGAAACTTTAGAAGGAGCTGATTTCTTAGTAATTGCTACCGAATGGCCAGAGTTTAGAACTCCAGATTTTACAAAGATTCAAAGTCTTTTGAAAGATAAAGTTATCTTTGACGGACGTAATCTATTTGAATTAGATACAGTTAAGAAACATGGGTTTACCTATTATAGTATTGGTAGAAGCGATATAAAATGAAAAAAGAACGCGTTTTAATTACCGGAGCTGCTGGTTTTTTAGGTTCACATTTATGTGAACGCATGCTCAAAGAGGGATACCATGTAATTGGTATGGATAATTTGATAACTGGAGATTTAAGAAATATTGAACACCTGTTTCATTTGCCGGATTTTGAATTTTCACACCATGATGTTTCCAAATTTGTGCATGTTCCAGGAGAGTTGAAATACATTCTGCATTTTGCATCACCCGCAAGTCCAATTGATTATTTGAAAATTCCAATACAAACCTTGAAAGTAGGCTCGTTAGGAACCCATAATTTATTGGGATTGGCAATGGCAAAAGGAGCGCGTATTTTAGTGGCAAGTACCAGCGAGGTATATGGCGATCCTACGGTTCATCCCCAAACAGAAGATTATTGGGGTAATGTAAATCCTGTAGGTCCTCGTGGTGTTTACGATGAGGCGAAGCGTTTCCAAGAAGCCATTACCATGGCTTATCATACCTTCCACGGATTAGAAACCCGTATTGTACGTATCTTCAATACGTACGGTCCGAGAATGCGACTTAATGACGGTCGTGTGCTGCCTGCATTTATGGGTCAAGCTCTTCGTGGTGAAGATTTAACGGTGTTCGGTGATGGAAGTCAGACGAGAAGTTTTTGCTACGTAGATGATTTGGTTGAGGGAATCTATCGGTTATTGTTAAGCGATTGTGCAGATCCAGTAAACATAGGAAATCCGATGGAGATTACTATCAAACAATTTGCGGATGAAATCATTAAATTGACAGGAACGGATCAAAAAGTGGTATACAAAGAATTGCCTACAGACGATCCAAAACAAAGACAACCCAATATCGAAAAGGCCCAACAAGTTTTGGGTTGGGAGCCTAAATATACCCGAGAAGAGGGTTTGAAGATTACTTGGGAATATTTCAAAAGTTTACCCAAAGAACGCCTTTATGAAGAGGCGCATCATAGAGATTTTAAAGCCTAAAGGGTTTTTAGAGCCAATTGTCCACAAGCCGCGTCAATATCCTTGCCGCGGCTTCTTCTTATATTCACAATCAGCTTTTGTTTGCTGAGCGCTTCGGAAAAAGCTTCTAATCGGCTTGTAGCTTGAAAGGATGCCGTAGAAATGGGGTTGTATTCTATAAGATTAATTTTACAAGGAAACCTGCGCGCAAAAATACCTAAAGCTTTTTCAGACTCTAAGGTGTCATTTACACCTGCAATTACCGTATATTCTAGGGTAGGTCTAATACCCGTTTTTTCATACCAATAGGAAAGCGCAGCCGCTAAATCTTCCAAAGGATTAGAATCGTTAATGGGCATGATTTCAGAACGTTTACTATTCGTTGCAGCATGTAAACTTAAAGCAAGATGGGTTTTTACCCCATCATCAGCGAGTTTATAGATCATTTTTACGATTCCGGCAGTAGATAACGTTATTCTACTAGGACTCATTGCCATTCCATCAGTGGCAGTAATGCGATTCACGCTTTTGAGTACTTCATTATAATTGAGAAGAGGTTCACCCATTCCCATATATACAATATTGTCTAATTTTTTATCGTAGTGCTTTTGTGAAAGTTCATTAATAAGGACTACTTGGTCAACCATTTCATAGGCTTTTAAATTGCGTTCGCGTTTGAGTGATCCTGTAGCACAAAATTTACAGTCGAGGCTGCATCCAACCTGACTGCTGATGCAAGCAGTAGTTCTTGTTTTAGTAGGAATTAAAACGCCTTCTACTTTGTTGTTATCGTGCAATAAAAAAACTACTTTAATGGTTCCATCGCTCGAATATTGTGCAGTTAAAATTTGTGTTTGTGCAAATACAAAGATTTCTGAAAGTTTTTTACGAAGGTCTTGAGAAAGATTGCTCATTTCTTCGAACGAACGAGCATGTTTTTGCCATAACCACTGCCAAATTTGCTTAGCGCGGAACGCAGGTTCGCCAGCTTCAGTTAGTTTTTGAGTGATTTCTTGCAAGCTTAATTCACGAATATCCATTTGCGATTTATTCAAGTAGGTATTTTTACTTTTTTGGGGGGAATTTATTGAATGATTTCCCCCAGAATCGAGATTTATTTTTTGCGGAAATAGATACTAATAGGTACCCCATTAAAATCAAATTCAGCTCTCAGTTTGTTTTCTAAGAAACGGGTATAACTTTCAGCCACGTATTGCGGTAGGTTGCAATAGAATGCAAATGCTATGCGTTTGCTAGGTATTTGGTTAACAAATTTTATTTTAACAAATTTTCCTTTTTTACTTGGCGGAGGTGTGCTTTCCATTATAGGAAGCAGGTAGTCGTTGAGTTTGCGAGTTGGAATACGAGTACTAAGGGATTCGTGTACTTTGCTAATTGTTTCAACAGCTTGGAAAATTCGCTGTTTGTTAAGTGCGGATATATAAAGTACTGGAACGTCGGTGAAAGGGGCAATTCTACCTTCGATATGGCCAGAAAATTCTTTAGCCGTATTGGTTTCTTTTTCGATGAGATCCCATTTATTTACCAAGATTACAATACCTTTACCCAAGCGATGAGCCATCCAAAATAAATTGATATCTTGAGATTCCATCCCCATTGTGGCATCCAAAACAAGAACAACAACATCTGCGTTTTCCAATGCACGAAGGGATCGCATTACGGAGTAGAATTCAATATTTTCGTGAACTTTACTCTTCTTTCTTACACCGGCAGTATCTATTAAAATCATTTCTTTGCCGAATGCATTATAGTGGGTATCAATGCTATCACGAGTTGTACCCGCAATTTCTGTTACTATATTTCGGTCCTTACCCAAAAGAGCATTTATTAAACTGCTTTTTCCAACATTAGGTCTACCGACAATTGCAACGCGAGGTAATTCGGGTCTTTCGATTACGGGTTCTGGAATTTCTTTGAGAAATTCAACTACTTTATCCAAAAGTTCCCCAGTTCCTGAACCACTTGCTGCAGATACTTCAAACAATTCTTCATAACCCAAGGCATAAAAAGAAGGAGCTTGGAGTCGAAGGTTTTCGTTGTCTACTTTGTTAACACAAAGAACAACTTGCTTCTTAGAACGGTGCAGAAGTGCTGCAAATTCTTCATCTAATGGATGAATATCGGCGATAACATCGACCATGAAGATTAATACGGAAGCCTCTTCGATAGCGATATGGACTTGTTCGCGAATAGCAGATTCAAACTGATCTTCAGAATGTGGTACAAATCCTCCGGTATCGATTACGGTAAATTCGATACCATTCCAATCGCTTCTGCCATAGTGCCGGTCGCGGGTTACGCCACTGAAATCATCAACAATGGCTTTGCGTTCACCGGTTAGGCGGTTGAACAGGGTACTTTTTCCTACGTTGGGTCTACCGACGATAGCTACAATGCGACTCATCTTGCAAAGATAGCGACAAAGTGGGTAAAACGGGGATAAAGCTAATATGTTATAGGATGTGACAGAAAAAACATAGAAAGCAGAGGGGTATGGAAGGAATTTTGCGGATAAAACCTACTAAAAGTGGTATTTTTGTGGGCTTAAAGCTGCGTGAGGTATTGATTACAGATGCAGTCATTATGAATCACTTAAATCCCTGGGCGTGTAACTGAGGCGGCGGAGCTGTATTAAATGTGTAAATTTGTGTAAATTCGAAGCTTAATGTCTCAAAAAATAAAATCAATCGGTCAAATTTTCGGCTTGTTCTTAACAATTATTTTAAGCGCCTGTGGTGGGCCAAAAGACAGGGTCTTTTTTGATGGATTGGAGGCAGGGATGGTATTAGATTCTGTTTATTGGAGCGAATCTCTAATTCGTAAAGGTGATCAGATATCGATAAATGTGGCGAGTTTAAATCCGGCAATTGATGCGGTTATTAATACAGCCAATTCTATATCAGGTCAAGGAGGGGAATCAGGTTACTTTGTATCTGAGAAGGGTTTTATTTTTCTCCCTCGAGTTGGAAATTTAATGGTTGATGGAATGACGTATGCGCAATTAACAGATACCTTACAAAAGCTCTATTCAGAATATACGAAGTCGCCAATAGTTTCTGTGCGATTGGTAAATTTTCAAATTATTGTTTTGGGTGAAGTACGGAGTCAGGGGGTTTTAAGATTTGCAACACCAACGGTAGATATTTACCATGCAATTGGTATGGCCGGTGGTTTAACTGATTTTGGTAAAGGAAGTCGCGTATTATTGATTCGACAAACGGATTCTTCAAGAATTGTTCATCGCATTGATTTATCAGATCCTAAGATTATAGGATCTAATGTATATCAATTACAATCTGGGGACTTATTATATGTGGAACCAAATTCTGCGAGAAAAACACAAACGAGTATAGCTTGGCAATTTTTCCCGATTATTACTACGGGACTGTCATTTATAACCACGTTAATACTGTTAACGACGCGATTTTAATGGAATCTAAGGGAGATTTTTCAAATAGAATACCAGTTAAGCCAAAAGATAATCCGGCATTTCATCCCTATGAGATTGTAAGAAAAGTCATATTGCCTTTTTGGCCAGTGTATTTGCTTACATTGACTATTGCATTTCTTTATTCAAAGTATACGCTTCAATCTCAAATGCCCGTATATGAAGTTAGGGCAAAGGTAGTATTACAACAAGATAATAGCGTGGAAGGTGCAGTAATCCGGGAGTTGGGTGTAAAGGAAGTGCAGAATTCCATCGAAAACGAAATACAAATTCTAAAATCTACACGTGTTTCTGCGGAGGTAACAAAACGTTTAGGAGCCTACACTCGCATAATCATGATAGGCGAGATTTCCAAAGCGGCAATGCCATTTACCTTTCCAATAGGTTTTAAGGCAAAAAATGAGGATTCAATAAAACCTTTCAACATAATTTTTAATTTTGATAAGAATACAAACACTATAAAGTTAGAAAACAAGTCCTATAAATTAAAAAGTCAAGAAGTTGTAATTCAAGGACAGGTCTTTAACATGCGTGTAGACCAAAATAGACTTGGAAATGTGAATATGGATAATCCCTATTCCTTGCAGGTTTTAGAGATTGCAAATTCGGCACAATTAATCGCGAATGGTCTTAACGCTTCTAAGGTGGGCGAAAAATCTTCTATTATTAGTGTAAGTTTTCAGGATTTAAGTATTAGCAATGCAGAAGCCATCGTAA
>CBFHGY010000033.1:0-21507 GCA_965655465.1 Bacteroidia bacterium
TATCAAAGGTAAATATGAAGATCACCATAGCGTTAATTATACAGAAGATGCAATAAAAGCTTGTGTGGAATTGAGCGAACGCTATATGAGCGATAGGCATTTGCCAGATAAAGCTATTGATATTTTAGACGAAGCGGGCGCACGAGTGCATATCTCAAATATCCATGTTCCAACAGAAATCTTAGATCTTGAATCTCAAATTGAAGAGATCAAAACTGAGAAAAACCGGGTAGTAAAAAGTCAGAATTTTGAAGAAGCGGCCAAACTACGCGATAAAGAAAAAAGGCTATTGGAAGACTTAGAAGCCGCAAAATTGGCTTGGGAAACCAAAGCCAAAGACGAACGCTATAACGTAACCGAAGATGATATCGCATCTGTGATTTCCATGATTACTGGAATTCCCGTTAAACGGATGGGAGAAGATGAAAGCAAGAGATTGCTGAATATGGCCGATACCCTTGCAAAACGTGTTGTCGGTCAAGATAAGGCTATTCAAAAACTAACGAAAACCATCCAACGCACCCGTGCGGGTTTTAAAGAACCCAATAGACCAATCGGCTCCTTTATCTTTCTTGGACCTACCGGTGTAGGGAAAACAGAATTAGCGAAAACCCTTTCAGAATTCTTGTTCGATACCGACGATGCTTTGATCCGAATGGATATGAGCGAGTACATGGAGAAGTTTGCTGTAAGTCGTTTAGTTGGAGCCCCTCCGGGATATGTAGGCTATGAGGAAGGCGGTTTATTAACCGAAAAAGTACGCCGTAAGCCCTACAGTGTGATCCTTTTTGATGAAGTGGAAAAAGCACATCCAGATGTTTTCAATTTGTTACTTCAAGCCTTAGATGAAGGTTATATGACCGATTCGGGAGGTCGTAAAATTGATTTTAGGAATACGGTAATTATCATGACCTCTAATATTGGTTCTCGTCAATTGAAGGATTTTGGAACGGGTGTAGGTTTTGGCACACAAACCAAAGCAGTTAACAAAGAGAAAGAATCTAAGATGGTGGTTGAAACCCAACTGAAAAAGTTTTTTTCTCCTGAGTTTTTGAATCGTATAGATGATATTATCATTTTTGAATCCCTTTCCAAAGAGAACATCGTTCACATTCTTGATATCAGAATGAAACGCATGTTGAAGCGCATTGAAGATTTGGGATATGAAATCCAAATTACAGATAAGGCAAAAGAATTTTTGGCAGATAAAGGCTTTGATGCCGATTTCGGTGCCCGTCCTTTACAGCGTGCGCTTCAGAAATTCTTGGAAGAGCCGCTAGCTGAAAAAGTATTGCAAGGAACCCTTAAAGAAGGCGATAAATTAAAAGTTGATTTTAAAGAAGGTAGCGAGGGTTTAGAAATTAAATCCACTAAATCCAAAGCCACCAAGGCATTGAAATCAGAAACCGAAAACGATTCGGAATAATAGAAAAATGCAATCAAAAAAAGGATATTCTTCAACCCATGAATATCCTTTTTTTTGATTTATATGTCTGGAATGTACGCTGCCTTTCAAGGAATTAAAACGGATAGCCAATTCCTATCGCTAAAGAAGATTCATTGAGTAAGTAATTGCCAAATCCAGATTCTTGGATTTTTTGTGTCATGATCCATCGCTGATTTTTAGGTAAGGAAGGATCTCTTAGAGGCATTCCCCAATCTATACGAAATAGGAAGATACTCAAATCAAAACGAAATCCAATTCCGGTATTCAGGGCAATTTCACTGATGAAATTTTCTTTGTTAATAACACCATAATTGGGATTCGTAGAAGAGGTCGGACTCAAATTCCAGATATTACCTGCATCAAAAAATAGGGCACTTTCTAAAAGCTTTCGAACCAGGGTAAATCGGTATTCTAAGTTTGCTTCTAACAATAATTCTCCAGAACGGTCAATCAAGGAAGTGGCGCTTACCGGTGTATTACCCGGACCCAATCCTCGTGGGCGCCAACCGCGTAAACTATTACTTCCCCCAATAAAATATCGTTTATCATAGGGAACTAAACTGCTATTTCCATATGGAATCGCGATGCCTGAATTAAATCGAAAGGCCACACTGTTCAATTCATCAATATTGCGTTTTATTCGGTACTCGGCTTCCAGCTTGGTATATTGAAAGTAATTAACCCCGAATAGGGTATAAATGCTATCTGCTTGGTAATTTTCTTCAGTGAGTTTCCGGTATCCGTGATGCCAGTTTCCGCTGGTTTCAATACCTAAACGCAGAAAATGGCTGGTGCTTCCGGGTTTATTCTGGTTGTCGGCGTAAATCATACCTAATTTTATAGGAGTGATGATTTGATCGGTGAAAACTCGCAGCACGAAATCTTGATCTAAAGCAGGCAGCTGCGGCAAAAAGGAGGCGCTGATGATGTTTCTATTATAGCTAATTTCAAAGGGAGTGACGTACCAACTGAAGTTCTTTTTGGCAAATTGTAACGTAATATTAGCAGGGAAGGAAGAGCGAGTGAAATTAGGATTTTGCTCGTACTGAAAGCTGGTTGAAACCAAAGTGCTTTGTTGTTCAAAAGATTGGAGGGACTCGAATCGATTCAAAAAACTGAACTTAGGAAGTTTTAAACTGGCAATAAGTCCTTGTTGTAAGCCTGTGAAGAAATCACCGATATCGTCTTTTTTGAATATGGCTTCAAATGAGGTAATAGAGGATAATTTAAAGAATTCAGCATTCCCAAAGGTATTGCGATTGTTGAAAGATAGAATTCCCGCCAAACCAAAACTTCGCTGGGAAGCGGTTTGAAAGTTGGTTCCCGAACTTCCCTGAGGCGAATATAAGATTTGAGGTTCTGCCGAAAAATTCATTCGGGGCTCGGTTTCTAAATCGATTCTGGGATAAATAATGCCCTTATCGAAATCGATTTTTTGGGAAATATCCACCACCTTGAAAAGGTTTAAATCGAGCAATTTTCGGTAAGTTTCCGTCCATTTGGTTTGACTAAAAACGGCACCAGAATCTAAAATAACCACTTGAGAAAGTACGCGTGGCCTTAATGGATAATGATTGAGGTGTAAATTCAAACCGGGTAAATGAAGCGAATCGGGATAGTCGTTCAATCGATAATCGGGATCGGTTTTAATATGCAAGGAAATTCCTCCGATATGGAATTTTCGGTGCATTTGGGATTTGTCGGGAGGATCTAAAAAGACCTTTACCGCGGCACTTTTGGCACTTTGATTGGTGTCGAGTTCAAATCGAATGTTGGAAACATTCACACTAAAAAAACCCGAATCTCTCAATCGCTGCGTGAACACTTCTTCTGATTCCGAAAGAGCGTTTAAATTGCAGGGCCACCACAGTCTAAATGCATTCGATTCTGCTACCACACTTTGCATGATCCTAAGGGTAGCGCTATCGTTGCTAATCACATTGACTTCTCGAATCAGATAAGGAGTTTTGGTTTCTGCCAGGTATTTTACACGCGCTTTTTTACGGCTTTTTTTAACCGTGTAAGTACAGTTTGCATCGAAATATCCCTTGTTAAAAAGGAAAAATTTTATGTTATCGGCAGAAATTTTTGCCAGTTCAGGATTAAACAAAACAGGTTCCTCTCCTAAATCTCTGCGAAATTTGCGTCTCCAAGAAACCGAATCCGATAATTCCGGATGGGTATTGTCGGTTCCTAAGGCATAGAGCCATAGAAAAATGGGCAAACGATTAAAAAGTACGCGTTTGTTGGTTCTATGCAGAATTTGTGCCTTTGCATTTCGACCGGCTTGTGCATTGCCATCAACCGACACCTTATTACTTACCAATAATTGAGATCCTTCTGGAATGATCTTACGAACACCGCAACTACCGAAGAAAAGTACAATTAAAAGCACTACCCATGCCGTCTTCGATAAAAATCGTGCATATTTGTTGAGGTAAAATGATTTCACAGGCGGATATAAAGCGGTTTGCGGGTTTAGGACAGACAAAATATAGGCAAAAATATGGCCAATTCTTAGTTGAAGGGCGAAAAGCTGTCGAAGAAGTATTCCACAGTAGCTTGCAAATAGACACTATTTTAGCAACACAGGAGTTTTTCGATAAATTTCATCCCCCGTACGATTGTACCCTAATTCCAAATAAGGATATGAAACGCCTAACCCAATTTGTAACACCTCCAGGGGTAATTGCGGTTGTGAATAAGGCCCAAAATAGCGATCCCATTTTGCAAAAGGGTTTAAATCTGGTTCTTGATGGCGTTTCAGATCCAGGAAATTTAGGTGCCATTATGCGTATTGCCGATTGGTACGGACTTACGCAGATTTGGCTCGGTGAAGATTGTGTAGATGAAACCAATCCCAAAGTAATCGCTTCCAGTATGGGTTCATTTACACGTATCACGTGTATCCGAAACGCGGATTCCGTTTGGCAAAAAGCACCTCATATTTTGGGTGCAGATTTACAGGGTGAATCTATTTACCAAACACAAGTTCCCAGCACGCCTTTTGTACTCTTAATGGGCTCCGAATCTCATGGTATCCGAGAATCGTATGCCGCAAAACTTACCAAACGATTGACCATTCCTAAAATTGGCCAAGCAGAATCACTCAATGTAGCGGTGTCAACAGGTATTTTGATAGACCGACTTCTGTCTTAACTCGGTATATTTCGACAAAGGAAACATTGAGACTGAGATACTTTATTATCTTTGTTTTTAGACTATGTCGGCCAGCAGTATAAAAGCAAAACTTCAGATTTTCATTAGGTCTTACCACAAACAACAGCTTATTCAGGGCTTGTTAAGTACGACCCTGCAAGCCTTGTTGCTCTTTTACTTGTTGAATTATACCGAATATTTATTTTGGTTGGAAAGTAATGTTAGAGGAGTCTTGTTCTATGGTTTTTGGATTTCTTTAGGAATTTTAGTTTTTCTCCAGGTGCTGCGACCACTTTTTAAAATGTTGCGCTTGCATTCCAATCGTCTAACGGAAGAAGCAGCGGCTAAAATTATTGGCAATCATTTTAGCGATATTTCAGACAAACTCCTGAATTTATTGCAACTCGAGGCCATGGGAAATTCCCCCTCTGGGCAATCGGCCTTATTGCTTAAGAGTATCGAGCAGAAAACACAGCAACTTAATCCATTTACTTTTAGCGATGCCCTTAATTGGCCGGAAGTTCGAAAAAGCGTATATCGATTTTTAGGGATTATCGTTTTAATGATTTTCTGGGGGATATACGATGCGCCAAGCATCTCTGCCGCGTCAAATCGTTTATTGCAATATCAAAAGCACTTCGATAAACCCGCCCCATTTGAATTTCAATCCAATTTTAGAGATACCCTAATCCAAGAACGAAGCGACTTAGAAATGCGAGTTGAGCTCCGAGGTTCTGCCATTCCTGATGAAGTTTACGTGCACGTGAACGGACAGTCGTTTCTCATGAGGTCTGATAAAGGAGCCCAATTCAGTTACACCCTTCCTCAAATTACAAAAGGCAGCGAATTTTATTACGAAGCAGCAGGTTTTGAAAGTCCTAGAGGTCGCATTGATGTAATTGCAAAATTCGAATTGCGTAATGTACAATTGCGCTGCATTTATCCGAGTTATATTCAAAGAGAATCAGAAGTAATGCCTGTAACGGGTATGCTACGGGTTCCGGTCGGAACCCAATTATTGTGGGAACTTCAAAGCAAAGAAGCCGAACATATTTGGGTGAGTTCAGAATCCCTTAATACCGAAAATGGGAAGAAAACCGCGCAGAAGCGTCAAATATCCCCCGAGAAAAAAGAAAACTTTACCTTTAAAATGGCCAGTAATGAAGATGCCATGCTGAAAATTTGGTCGGTAGGTAAGGGGATTTCTTCGGATACCTTTTACAAGCAAATTCAAGTAATTTCCGATGCATTTCCGCAAGTGCAACTAGAATCGGATGCACCCGCTCAAAAGGATGGCGTGATTTATGTTGTGGGAAATGCGATCGACGATTATGGCATCCAAAAGGGATTTATAGAGTACGAGCTTGAAAACGGAAGTGCCCCTGAAAAAGCCAAGACACGATCGAATCGGATTGATTTGAAAATCAGTCCATCTAAAACGGCAGTTTTTTCGCACTTATTTTATTTGAAGGGAATGGGGATTGAACCAGGTAATGGCTTAAAATTTAGGGTGGGAATTACCGATAACGATGCCATATCGGGAGGTAAAACCAGTTATTCTGAATGGCAATATGTGAAGAGAAGCTCTGAAGAAGAAGTTGAAAAACAACTGAATACTTCAAAAGATCAAGTTGAAAAACAGTTGGCTGATGCCCAATCTCAAGCCCAAAGTTTGCAGAAACAATCCGAAAAACTGCGACAGTCCATTTCCATGTCGAACCAGATGAATTCCGACATGCAGGAAAAAGTACAGGATTGGTTGCAGAAGCAGGAGGCGCAATTTGAAAAAATGTCGGAGATCAAAAAGGAACAAGAACGCATTGACGAACAGCAGAAGGAAATATCCCCTCAAAATGAGGAATTAAAGGAGCGTCGCGAAGATTTGAACGAACGATTGAATAGATTGGAGGACCCTAAAATTCAAGAGTTGTTGCAGGAATTGCAAGAACTCCTCAGTAAGAAAAAATCTCCACAAGAGGTGCAGCAAAAGATGGATCAACTTGACCGCAGAATGCAAAGTCAAAAAGACGATATGGAGCAACTTCTGGAACAGTTGAAAGAATTGCGGGTAGAGGAGCAAATCGATTTACAAGCTTCTGAAATGCAGGAATGGGTCGAAAAACAGGAAAAACTGCAAAAGCAAACCGATGATTTGCAGAAAATGCAAAAGAACAACCCGGAGAAAGAACAGCTAAAACAAGCCTTGCAGGAGGCCTTGAAACAACAAGAAAAAGAAGCCGCAAAAATTGAAAAACGTGCTGAAGAAATAGAACAACAAAATAAAAAATTGCAAGCACCTATGCCTCTGGATTTAGCGAAGCCCGAAATACAAAAAGCAGGATTGGAAGAGAAAAAGGCTGGAGAGGAATTGCAGAAAAACAAACCCGAGGAATCGAAGCAAAATCAGAGTAAAGCAGCTGAAAAAATGAAAGAGGCGGCTCAAAAAATGCAAGAAAGTCTAGAAAAGGCGCAAAAACAACGCAATTCAGAGGACTTGCAAGCCTTGAGGGCATTGCTGGAGAATTTGATCGAAGTTTCCTACAGACAGGAGCGTATTTTCACTGAACTTTCTCAATTGAATAGCGACAATCCGCGGGTGCGTGTGCTCAATCAGGAGCAGATGAATATCAAGAACATGAGCGAAGGTATCGAAGACAGTCTTAGAGACTTGGCAAAGCGGCAGCCCATGGTTTCTGACTTGGTAACTCGTGAAATAGCCAATATCAATGATCATATGGAGCGGGCTTTTGAAGGATTGAAAGTGCGCGATGTGCGATCTGCAGCCTCATACGAGCAATTTGTGATGACCGGCTATAATAATTTGGCAGTGATGCTTATGGAAAGCTTGAAGAACGTGCAACAGCGCATGAATCAGCAAAGCAGCAGCTCCCCTAAAAATGGCAAAATGTGCGAAAATCCAAAACCTGGAAATTCGGGAAAATCGCAAAAAGGGAAAGGAAGTAAATTGTCAGAAGCTCAAAAACAATTAGGTGAAAAATTGCAGCAAATGCAACAACAAGGCAAAGAAGGCAAGGAGGGTAAGGAAGGAAAAGAAGGAAAAGAAGGCGGGAAAGAGGGTGAAAAGCGTTCAGGAAGCGAATCTAAAGAGCGCGGGAAGGACGGTAAATCCGGTGAAAAAGGCAAGCCCCAAAAAGGAGATCAAGGTCAAGGAGATCAAGGTGAAGGAAGCTCCGGTGAGCGTATGAGCGATAAAGATTGGGTAGAGATGGTATTGATGCAAGAATCCTTGCGTCGTAAAATAGAAGCCTTACGCAAGGAAGCCTTGAAAGAAGGAAAAACCGGACAAGCGGCGAATCTTTTCGAGGCAGAAAAACTCATGGAAGAACAAGAAAAGAAATGGGTACAAAAGAAATTCGATGCCCAAATGATGTGGCGTCAGAAACAAATTGAAACCCGTTTGTTGGAGCATGAAAAAGCCCAAATGAAACAGGAGCAGGAAGAAAAACGCGAATCAAAAACTGGCGATCCTAAAACATTGGTGGTACCTCCTGAATGGCTTGAAAAGCAAAGACAGCAAGTCCGGGAAAAAGAACTCTTGCAAAGAGGAGCACCCCAATGGCAGCCATATTATCGCGAAAAATCTGCCGAGTATTTGCGACAAATTCAACCTTAAGAAACGCCAGACCCTGAGGCTACTGCTTCTGTTGGGCTCATAAATCGCAAAGTTCCATCCGCATCTTCAGCCATTAAAATCATTCCCTGGCTTTCCACTCCGCGCATTTTGCGAGGAGCTAGATTATAGAGATACAACACCTGCTTGCCGATAACTTCTTCCGGTTTGAAATGTTGGGCAATACCCGATAAAACCGTACAAGTTTCGGCACCAACAGAAAGGGTTAATTGCAAGAGTTTATCTGCTTTTTCAACTTTTTTACAATCGACAATAACGGCTACACGCAAGTCTAATTTTGCAAAATCGTCATACGCAATCTGTGGCTTCATGACAGGGGTTTGAACCTCCTTGGTTTGGGTTTCTGATGCAGATTCGGGTAGTACTGGAGCAGGACTTTGGTGCAATTTTTGGATTTGGGCTTCGATAACATCGTCCTCTATTTTAGCGAATAAAAGGCTTATTTCGCCAGTTTTTAGGTCGTTTTGAGGCACAAACCACCGGTTTTCTGCCCAAAATGCATGAATTTCCGCCGCGCTAAAGTCTAGTCCTAATTGTATTTTAAGTTTACGGTGTGTTCTGGGTAAGAATACCTCGGAGGCCATGCAAATATTGCACAATATTTCATAAGCAAATTGCAAGATCTCAGCGGTTTTCTCTGGGTCCGTTTTGATTAATTTCCAGGGTTCTGAATCGGCTAGGAACTTATTTCCATATCGAGCTAATTCCATAAAGGTATTTAAGGCATCCCTAAATTTGTATTGACTCAATTTGTGATTCATAGGAGCGATATAGCGCTCAGAAAGGGAAACTGCATCAAAGGCATGGGTCCGCTGCGGGATATTTCCTTGGTAGTATTTTTGAATGAGGACCAAAACCCGGTTCGCGAAATTGCCCAATATGCCAACCAATTCCGAATTTACGCGGGTTTGGTAATCTTTCCAGGTAAATTCACTGTCTTTAGTTTCTGGCGCAATGCTGTGCAGTACATATCGCAATTCGTCTTGGCGGTCAGGCATTTCTTCCAAATATTCATTCAACCAAACAGCCCAATTGCGAGAGGTGCTTATTTTTTGGCCTTCCAAATTGAGGAATTCGTTGGCGGGTACTTGGTGTGGTACCACGTAATTGTCTCCTCTTAAATGCAACATGGCAGGGAAAATGATGCAGTGAAAAACAATATTGTCTTTGCCGATAAAATGGATCAGCTTTGAATCGCCGGTCCACCAAGATTCCCAATCATCTGGACGGGCTTCTTTGGTGGCAGAAATGTACCCAATAGGAGCTTCAAACCATACATATAATACCTTGCCTTCTGCGTTTTCTACGGGAACGGGGATGCCCCAATTGAGGTCACGGGTCATGGCGCGTTCTTTAAGACCGTCATTTAACCAAGATTTGCACTGACCCAAAACGGTGCTTCTCCAATCGGTTTTAGATTGGATATAATCATTAAGAAAATCGCGTTGCAACTCATCGAGGGGTAAGTACCAGTTTTTGGTTTCCTTTAATATAGGAATTGCTCCGCTAAGTGCCGATTTAGGATTCAATAATTCATTGGGGGAAAGGGTAGAACCGCATTTTTCGCATTGATCTCCATAGGCACCGGGATTATTGCATTTGGGGCAATCTCCAGTGATGTAGCGATCGGCTAAAAACTGTTGTGCTTCTGGGTCGAAAAATTGTTCGGAAACAATTTCCCTAAAGGCACCTTTTTCTAATAAATTTTTAAAGAAATCTTGTGCAGTTTGGTGGTGCACTTTGCTGCTGGTGCGGCTATAAATATCGAATTCGATATCCAGATTTTTAAATGAATCTTGAATGATACGGTGGTAACGATCGACCACGTCCTGTGGGGTAACGCCTTCTTTTTGGGCTCTTAAAGTAATGGGAACACCGTGTTCGTCGCTGCCACATACGAATAAAGTTTCTTCGCCTTTAAGTTTCATGTAACGGGCATAGGTGTCGGCGGGTAAATAAACACCGGCTAAATGACCGATATGTACAGGTCCGTTGGCATAAGGTAGGGCGGCGGTAATCGTAATTTTGGGCATGTTCTGCAAAGGTATGATTTTTTACGACGCAGGCATATATGGCAATAGGGGAATTCAAAGGGTTTAACTGGAACGTATAAACGCATTCCAGCGCTCTATTTGAGGATCTTCGTTGGCGGTAAAATTGAGTATTTTACCTGATTTAAAGGTTATTCGAAGCACGTGATTACCTTGAGTGGTATAGGCTTTTCCGTATTTTTTGGAATACCGAAGACCCCAACCGCCAAAATCAGTAAGCGGATTTATTTTTTCGTACGTGATGCTTTCTATTTCGGAAAAGGGATGCTTGCGTATTTTGTTTACAAAAGGGTGGTATCGAAAACTGAAACCATTTTCATCGATGGTCCAAATCAATCGAATGTTGTAAAGCATAACGAGTACGGCTAAAGCGATAAGTATTGGGGGAAGCGTATCCCAACCCAAAAAATAGGTTAAGTCTAAGGGTTTGTTTGTATTTTTGGATTGGATATAAGGCAGAATAAGGCTAAACCCAATACTGACTAATAGAATGGGCAGGGTAATCAGGAATACCCAGATCATGCGAAATTCTTGTTTTACGGGCATTGGGGCGTTATTCATAGGGTATACAAATATATTTGAAATATTTTGTTTCAACCTTTTGTTAATATCTATAACTCTTGTTATCTTTGCACCCCTTAAAGAAGAACCGTCATGACTAAACGTACATACCAACCGTCGAATAGAAAACGCAAAAACAGACACGGATTCCGTGAGCGTATGGCAACCAAAAATGGCCGTCGTATATTGGCAGCACGCCGTGCACGAGGTCGTAAGAAGTTGACTGTATCAGACGAGCAGAAGCACAAGTAAGCCACCTGGCTCTCGGCTCATGTCACATTCCCTTTCCTTTGCGTTTGGTCGGCATGAGCGTCTGAAAAGCGACGTTCTGATTACGCAGCTCTATACCACGGGTAAGTCTGTAAGTAAATACCCTTTGCGGTTTACTTACGTGCTACATCCTCAAAATTATTATACCGATTCGTCGGTGAAGGTTACTATAAACGCAAGCAAAAAAGGCTTGCGTTTAGCCGTTAAGCGCAATCGCATGAAGCGTATTTTACGTGAATTGTATCGACACCATAAACATCCCTTACTGCAAATGTCACAAAATCAGGGATTCTGTATTTCTTTGGGAATTGTTTATGTAGGATCCCATTTGTCAGATTTCGATACCTTGGAGCGGCTGTATATAAAGTTGATGCGCCGCGTACTTGAAGCATTGAGTGCCGAAAAACAAGCCTTGGATGCTGCTTCCCTAAAAGAGGATATAAATAAAGAAGGTGATATCGCTTTGTAAATGGATGGGTCATTCCTTAAAAAATAATTCTAAGTCCCTCGAATATTCATGTTAAAATATATCGGCATCATCCTCATTAAGTTTTATCAAGGAGCGATTTCTCCGCTCTTTCCGAGTGCATGTCGCTATACCCCCACCTGCAGCCAATATGGAATCGATGCATTTCAAAAATACGGTTTTTTCAAAGGGGCCTGGCTCACTTTGAAGCGGATTTCCCGCTGTCACCCTTGGGGAGGCAGTGGATACGATCCCCTTCCTTGAATAGAAACAGCATATAGGAAAAATAAAAACATTTTACTATCTTTGCAGCCCGAAAATTAATTTTATATGAATCAGAAACATTATGAATCTGTGATCATCTTAACACCCGTACTCTCTGAGCAGCAGATGCAAGACGCTGTTGCCGGCTACAGAGGGTTGATCACGGAAAACGGTGGGGAGATCGTCCACGAAGAAAACTGGGGTCTCACCAAATTGGCCTATCCCATCGAGAAAAAAGGTACGGGATTCTATCATTTAGTTGAATTTAAAGCAAATCCCGAATTCATTGCAAAATGGGAATTGACTTTCCGCCGTGATGAGCGCATTTTGCGTTACTTGACCATTGCACTAGACAAATGGGGCGTTGAATTCAACCAAAAGCGCAGAAGTGGCGAAATTAAAGCTTCTTCTACAGCTAAAGAGAAAAAAGCGGTATTAAACGCATTGTTAGACGACGATTCAATCGACACAGAAGACTAAGCCATGGCAAGAGAAACCAATTTCGTATTCAATCAAACGCCACAAGTACTTCAAAAGAAGAAGTATTGCCGTTTCAAGAAACACGGTATCAAGCACATTGATTATAAGGATAAAGATTTCTTATTGAAGTTCATCAACGAACAAGGTAAGATTTTACCCCGCCGTATCACCGGTACTTCTTTGAAGTTCCAACGTAAAATTTCTGTAGCTATTAAACGCGCACGTCATTTGGCCTTATTGCCTTATGTAGCCGACGGTCTAAAATAAATAGGAGGGACATCATTATGAAAGTTATCTTAAAAGAAGACATCAAAAACGTAGGTTATAAAGACGATGTAGTTGAAGTAAAAGATGGTTACGGTCGTAACTTCCTTATTCCTACAGGAAAAGCCAAACTGGCATCCTCAGGGGCTTTAAAAATGCTCGCTGAAGATATCCGCCAACGTGGTTTTAAAATGGATAAAATCAAAAAAGACGCGGAAGCAATGTCTGAGAAATTGGAAGGTTCTACCATCACAATCTCTACAAAGGCAGGAGCTACTGGCCGTATTTTTGGTTCTATTACTACCCTTCAAATTGCCAATGCTCTTAAAGACAAAGGTTTTGAAGTTGATCGTCGTAAAATTGTTACCGACGATATTAAAGAACTCGGCACTTATGCCGCTCATGTGAACCTTTTCAAAGACATCACAGCTAACATCACTATTGATGTAGTTGCTGAATAATTGTTTGGTTATTGTTGTTGTTAAAATGGCTGCTCAAAAAGCAGCCATTTTTTATTTCTAGTATTACCTTTGTGCGCTCATGATCTGGAATAAACTTGCAAAATTTATCATCCAGAAACGAAGTTACTTCGTTTTTGGCATACTTGCGTTTACCGCCGTGATGGCCTATTTCGCCTCCACTGTTCAATTAGAATATGGTATGCAGAAATTGGTACCTGGCAGCGATCCAGATATGATCGTTTACCAAAAATTTAAAGCCAAATTTGGCGAAGACGGGAATAAACTTGTTTGTGCTTTTGATGCCCCCGACCTTTTTCAGTTGCCCTTTTATACCGATTTGTATAAGACCATCGATACCCTTAAAAAGATAGAGGGTGTTCTGGGAGTGTTATCTCCGGCTTCAGCTTTTTATTTCAAACTCGATTCCCAAGAGTATCTCCGGATGGTGCCTGTGGTGCAAAAATTGCCCCGTAATCAGGAAGAACTTGACGAAAAAGCGTCACTTTTCTTGAAATTAAAGTTTTACGATGGACTCGTTTATAATCCCGAAACCAAAGCGGCATTGCTCATCTTGGTGTTGGATCCAAAAGTGATGGACAGTCCGCAAAAAATTTCCCTTATTCGCGGTTTGTCGGAGCATCTTCGGCATCTTGGACAGCGGCAAAATCGAATCATGCACCTGAGCGGGTTGCCTTATGTGAGATACCGAAATAGCACCACCGTAAAGAATGAAATCCTACTCTTTACTGCTTGTGCCTTTCTTGTAACGGCCTTGCTCATTTTTCTCCTGTTCAGAAGTATCAGTACCCTCTTAGTTTCATTATTGTTCATCAGTATCGGGGTTTTAACCATGTTGGGTATAACGGGGTTGTTAGGTTTTAAATTAAATATATTATCGGGAACCTTGCCACCCTTACTCGTAGTTGTAGGAGTTCAAAATACCATTTATTTGATTAATGCCTATCACGATCAATATCGGAAGCACCAGCGCAAAGGGGTCGCATTGATGCGTATCATCAGTCATGTGGGTGTTGCCAATTTCCTGATAAACTTTACGACTTCTGTTGGGTTTGGAACGTTTTATTTCACCCACACCATCATTTTAGAACAGTTTGGTATAGTAGCTTTCATTACCATTAATCTACTTTTCTTTATAAATATTATCGGTGTACCCATTCTATACAGCTATTTGCCAGCACCTGGGCTGAAGCAAACCAAGCATTTAGATAATCGCCGGATTTCATCGTTTTTGGAGTGGGTTTCAAAGATGGTTTTCAACAGAAAGCGCCGAATTTTTTATTGGTTTTCATTATTTACAATTTTAGGAACCATATTTTTATTGAGATTAAAACCGCTTGCTTATATGGTGGATGATATTCCCCATAAATCATCGATGTATCAGGATTTAGAGTACATTCAAAAGCATTTTCACGGGGCAATGCCCTATGAAATAATCGTAACTTCCTATGAGGAAGGGGCTGTGTCGGATGTGGCTATGTTAACAAAAGCCCGTCGTTTGCAACGAGCGCTAGCCGACTTTCCCGAATTGTCCAAACCCATGTCCGTTGTTGAAGTAATATCAGCCGCAAACCAGGCAATTCACGACAACGATCCGCGTTATTATCGCATTCCATCAGCTATGGAGTTGGGGAAACTCTCCATGAAAATGCCTTTAGAAAAGAGCAGTAAAAGTGCGAATCTTTTGAAAGGAATGGTAGATTCTACGGCGACCCAAATGCGCATAAGTTATCAAATGCAAGATGTGGGCTCGGTTTCTATGGATTCACTCAATCGCCATATTCAGCAAATTTCGAAGGAAATTTTTCCAGCCGATGAATATAATGTGCGCATAACGGGTACAACCCCTATATTTTTAAAAGGAAATGCCTTCTTGTACGACAGTCTGATAAGAGCAACCTTTTGGTCTCTGTTGATTATCAGTTTGACCATGACATTTTTATTTCCAAGTTGGCGGATGGTATTAATTGCCATCATCCCGAATTTTGCTCCTTTAATATTTACGGCAGGTATGATGGGATATTTGGGTGTGCCTCTAAAACCCAGTACCATTTTAATCTTCAGTATTTCCTTTGGAATTACTGTTGACAGTACGATTCATTTTGTAAGTACGTTTCGCCGTGAAATCATTCAGAATTTACGTCCCGTTCGCGTGGCATTAGCAAATACTATCCATGAAGTGGGACATAGCATGGTATATTCCGCCATTGCCGTTTGTTCCGGATTTGCCATTTTTATTTTATCTGAATTTCAAGGTACGCAATCTTTGGGCTGGCTAACCGGGATGACTATTTTAGGCGGGATGGCTGCAAACTTGTTATTGTTGCCTGCATTAATTCTCTCCTTTGAGAAATTCATCAATCCTAAAATTGAACTTCGCGAATCGATGCTCGATTTCCCGGAAGAAGAAGTTTAAGGCAAGTATAAGTTGATTTTAACTGGTTTTTTTGGAGAAAAGCCCAGCTCCCCCAAGGAGCTTTAGGTTATAACAACTGATTACAACCGCGGATGTCCGCGTAATCCAAACGGCCTAATACTTCGAAATTACCCTGTTCGTCGATACGGCCTAAATCATCTGTTGCGATAAAGGCACAACTGTGGTAGTTCATTAAATCGACTATACAGATTCGTCCCGTTTTACCTGCCGGTAAAAAATTCTGAGGGTCGCTTGGATCTTGAATGCGTATTTGCATCCAAGGTGGACATTCAAAGCCTTGGTTTTCGCTTGAATATGCTTGAGAGCTCAATTCCGTCATTCCGTATTCTGAATGTAAGTGCACGCCGTTAAATGCGGCACGCAGGTGTTCGTATAATTCGGAACGAACTTGTTCTTTTCCATGTCCTTTCATCCCCCCCGTTTCGATGATGTCGATTTGGTTCCAATCGATTTTATTGGGAAATTTTGTCAGTTCCATCAATCCAAACGTTACCCCAAATAATAGTACCCGTTTACCCGATTGACATAGTCGTTCTAAGTCTTCCACAAGTTTAAGAAAATCCCGATTATAAAAAGCACCGGAACCGATTTCGTGGTGCATGAGTTGATGTACCATGTGTAACAAACCCGAACCGCTGCGGTCTAGATAACTTGGCAATAAAGCGGCCAAGTAATCGAAGCGTTGATCTTTAAATTTCATCCGAAATCCTTCGAAACAGGTATCGATATATTCTTGTTCCCGATAAATCGAGTGGAAAGATTGTCCGGTGCCGCTAGTAGAACTGGAGCTGAATATCAATTCTTCCTGCTCGAAACAGCTGATGCGATGATTTTTAAATAAGGATATGGGTAAAAAAGGAATATCCTCGATATTTTTAGGTGGTTCGTCGCTTACACCCAATAAATCCGTCCATTTTGCGTATACTTTATTATGAGCCTTTTGGAATTGATAAACTTCCAGGGCATATTGTGTAAATTTGACATTCGTGAAACGTAAATTGGACCTTATATCGTTAGGATTAATCATGCTGTTCACTGTGGCTATAGCGGGTTGTGCCAATGACAAAGGTACGGATTCTGAAGTTCCCAAATTGGAACTGCTTTTACAAGAACAGATTTTTAGCGAAGCGGGAGGGTATGACAGTTTGTTGCAATTTCGTTTTTATTATGAAGATTTAAACGGAGACATTGGTCTGGACGAAAGCGATACGGCAGGAGATTTTGCATGGGGATCCCCTTATTTTTATACGTTTTTCTGTTATTTAAAAAACCTAAAGAATGGAATTTGGATAGATGTTCCGAATCCGTTTAACCCATCTGAGAATTTACAATTTCACGAAAGATTTCCTAATTTAACCCCGAAAAGTCGCGATAAACGGCTCAGTGGGGAATTGGATTTAGTAATCCCTGCACGACCTAATGGGGTACAATTAGATACCGTAAGATTTGAAATGCAACTGGTTGATAGAGCCTTACATAAAAGTAAAATATGCTACAGCAAAGAATTCATACTAAAACACCCGTAAAGTCATATAAAATCAATATTTTCGCACTTCCAAAAATCATCATGAGCCGCCGCCAATTATATTCACTCCTTTTTCTGATATGCGGAATGCTATGGATCGGTTCTGCAGATGCCCAAAGATTGAGTTTATCCTATGTAGATTCAGATTATATATTGAGTCGCATGCCTGAATACCAATCTGCGCAGCAACAACTTAACGAGTCGGCAGTACTTTGGGAAAAAGAGGCCTTGGATATGGAAACTGCTTTGGTACAAATGCAAAGAGATTTTTCGGCCGAGGAAATATTATTAACCAGCGATCAACGGAAATCTCGCAAGGAATCTATAGCCCAACAAGAAAAAAAATTGATCGAGTACCGCCAGGAAAAGTTTGGCATGGAAGGTGCTCTATACAAGAAAAGAGCGCAACTGATAAAGCCTATACAAGATAAAATGTTCGATGCCGTGCAAAATGTAGCCAAAGCACAAGGCTTGGACTATATATTCGATAAGGCCTCTGGCGTTCAAATGTTGTATGCCAATCCACGTTACGATAAAACATTTGAAGTAATGGAGGAGCTGGGCATTCCTTTAACCGACGTAGAATCTAAAAAAGAAAATAAATAATACAAAAAATGAAAAACATCATCCTAGGAATTTCTCTCCTTTTATTTGGAATGTCAAGTGCTTACGGGCAAACGAAAATTGCATTTGTAAACACTCAGGTTGTAATCGATACACTACCCGCGAAAGATACTGCAGAACTTGCTTTGGCTAATTTAGCCAAGCAATACGACGAGTCAATTCGCAATCTTCAAATGGAAATTCAAGGCAAGCAAAAAGAATACGAAGCTAAAATCAAAGGTGGCGCTTCTCAAGCTCAACTTGAATTGTTGCAAAAAAGCTACGAGCGATTGGTACAAGAATACCAAATGACCGAACAAACAGCCAACCAAGAAATTCAAGCACGTAGAGCGCAATTGTTACAGCCTATTGTAGAACAAGTTCGTTTGGCGATTGGTCGTGTTGCAAAAGTTAAAGGATACGATTCTGTTATTGATAATTCTGCCGGTTTGGTAGTATGGACTGCCGATGATAAAAACGATATCACTGCGGCGGTAATCGTTGAAATGACTAAAAAATAATTCTAAGAATAGATACTAATTTAAGCCCCGGCTCAACGAAGTCGGGGCTTTTATGTGAATGGGTAAAATAGGAATTTTCGATTCGGGTTTTGGGGGTTTAACCGTATTAAGGGCGATCGTTGATATGTTGCCTCAATATTCGTATGTGTATTTGGGCGATAATTCACGTGCGCCTTATGGCGACAGGTCTTTCGATGTTGTACATGAATACACCTTGCAATGCACGGAATGGCTGTTTAATCACGATTGCGATTTGGTGATTTTAGCCTGTAATACGGCCTCCGCTAAGGCACTGCGGCAAATACAACAGGTGGATTTACCCAAAAGGGCCGATTCTAAGCGGGTTTTGGGAGTTATAAGACCCACTACCGAACAAATTGGACATTACACCAAAACAGGACATATTGGCGTGGTTGGTACCAAAGGGACCATAACTTCAAATTCCTATGGAATTGAAATTGAACATTATTTCCCTGAGATTGAAATTCATCAAGAGGCCTGTCCTATATGGGTGCATTTAGTAGAAAATGAGTTGGTAGGAACACCTGGTTCGGACTATTTTGTACAATATCATTTAAACCGACTCTTTACGGGTGCAATACCCATTGATACCTTGTTATTAGCTTGTACACATTATCCGCTTTTATATTCTTCTATTGAGAAGTTTTTACCTGAAGGCGTTCGGGTGATTTCCCAAGGACCTTTGGTCGCTGAAAGTTTGAAGCAGTACCTCCATAGACACAGTGAGTTTGAATCGAGACTTTCTACTAAGGGAGGCATTGAATTTTACACCACAGATTCGAATGAAGTCTTCGATCAAAGAGGTAGCCGATTCTTCGCGGAGGAAATCAAATCACAAACCATCCATTTATAAGGTGGTGATTATGCATTAATTGCAGGTTTTACCGTATTGCTTTTTGCCCAAATAGTGCATAGGCTTGATGCTTGGCTTTTTCTGGAACATGCGATTCATTTTTTAGAAGCCCATCCTGGGAATTTCAAATATTTTTTGAAGGGTTATAAGGCGCTAAGAAATCTTATTTCTGTTTAGGGTTTATTTGATGATAAAGCAAACGTAATTTTGCGGTATGGCCCCTGATCATCTTAGAGATAAAATTCGTGGACTTCCTGAAAATCCAGGAGTATATAAATATTTCGATGCCCAAGGTCAAATCATTTATGTTGGCAAGGCGAAAAACCTCAAACGACGTGTTTCCAGTTACTTTACAAAAAATCACGACGATTTTAAAACCTCGGTACTTGTCCGGAAAATCGAAAGTCTTGACTTTACCGTGGTTGATACGGAGATGGATGCATTGCTTTTGGAAAATTCCCTCATTAAAGAATTTCAGCCCAAATACAACATCAATTTAAAGGACGATAAAAGCTATCCCTATATAAAAATCACGAAAGAACGCTATCCCAAAGTATTCCCTATGCGGAATCCCATAAAGGATGGATCTGAATATTTTGGACCGTATGCCAGCATTCGGATCATGCATACCGTTTTAGATCTGTGTCAAAAACTCTACCCAACTCGAAACTGCAATTTGAAAATGACACCGCAGGGAATCGCGGAGGAAAAATATCAAGTTTGTTTAGAATATCATATAGGAAATTGCAAAGGACCCTGCATCGGAAAGCAATCGGAACAAGAATATCAAAATAGCATCCAACATATCCGACATATTTTGAAAGGGCATTTGGGAGAAGTAAAAGTGCATCTCAAAGAATTGATGCATGAAGCGGCAGAGGATTTGCGATTTGAAGAGGCTCAGAAATATAAAGACAAACTTGAGCTGCTGCAAAAATATCAAAGCAAGAGCACCATCGTGAGTCCGAGTGTGGGTGATGTAGAGGTTTATTCTATCAGCAGCACAGATAAAATTGCCTTTGTGAATTTTCTTCGGGTAAGTCAAGGCATTATTGTTATTTCTCGTAATGTGGAAGTCCGTAAAAAAATAGCGGAGGCAGAAGACGAAATTCTGGTGCATGTAATTGGCGAAATGCGCAGTCATTATGGCGATGATTGTCGCGAAATTATCACCGGCATATCCATAGATTGGCCCGATGAAGCCGCAATACTGACGCATCCAAAAGCCGGCGATAAAAAGAAATTACTGGATTTAAGCATGAAAAATGCCATGCTCTATCGCATGGAAAAATTGCAACAATACGAAAAATTAAATCCGCAAATTCGGGTAGATCGGCTCATGGAGCAAATGAAAAATGATTTGCGATTAAGTGAGTATCCTACCCATATAGAGTGTTTCGATAATTCGAATTTTCAAGGAGCGTATCCCGTGAGCGCCTGTGTGGTTTTTAAGGATGGAAAACCCTCCAAAAACGACTATCGCCATTTTAACGTAAAAACCGTTGAAGGTCCTAACGATTTTGCGACTATGAAAGAAGCGATTACTCGCCGTTATAGTCGTTTAATTGCAGAAAACGAACCATTGCCCCAATTGGTGGTTGTAGATGGAGGAAAAGGACAATTAAGTGCCGCAGTAGAAGCCCTGCACGAAATGGGTATTTATGGGAAATTTGCTGTCATGGGCATCGCCAAGAGACTTGAAGAACTGTATTATCCCAACGATCCGAATCCATTATATATCGATAAAAAAAGCGAAACGCTTAAGGTGATTCAACATATGCGAGATGAAGCACATCGATTTGGAATCACCCACCATCGTCAGCGACGCGATAAAGGCACATTGAAAACGACCCTAACAGAAATTCCTGGAATTGGTCCTGCAAAAGCTAAATTACTGTTGAAGGAATTTAAAAGTGTGAACCGTGTGAAGTCCGCATCATTTGAAACACTAGCGCCGGTTGTAGGTAATGCCGCTGCCGAAATCATTGTAAATTATTATCAAAACACGACCGAATCATGAAATCCGTTTCTTGGGAAGCCTTATTGGAACGCGCACGCAGCCAAACACATGTTGCTTTATTGTTGTCTAACAACTACCCCGATGAATATGGGAAGTTTGACCTGTTATACGGGGAGGGCTTAAGAACGGAATTCTTATACCCGAAGGATTTGCAGTCATTTAAGGGATTGGCATTGGGACATATTGGATATCATTTTAAAAATCAAACATTTAAACACTTGCATCCCTCGGCTCAGAAATTCGAGCGTTGGCCGGAGTTTTACTTTTTTGAACCTGAACGGTATATATTGAATTACCGAGATGGCAGGCAAGAAATGAACTTTGAAATGTCATTGCCCGCAGATTTTAACCAGAAGGGCGCTTTCCATCAAGAAATGGATTGGAAGACTTCGGAAACTACTCAATCCTATTTAAAGAAAGTGGAGGAAATTCAG
>CBFHGY010000034.1:0-21441 GCA_965655465.1 Bacteroidia bacterium
GTATAAACTTCATGGGTTGCTTATTAATGTTCTGGACGGTCTTTTTCAGGCATTTGTTTAATATCTGTACCCACCCGTTGCAAATAGGCAACTAAGGCTACAATTTTAGAGTACTCCAAGCTCTTGATTCCCTCCAACTCTACAATTTGTTGGATACCTTTATCTTTCATTAGTTCTTTAGAAATCTCAATTGCCTGCTTTTCTAAATCGGCATTGGCGCGATTTGCATAACCGGGCTCATAAGGTATTTCAAAAGTTTGCATGGCGCGGATCATTTTTGGTGTGCGCATGATATCGATACCTTGTGTAAACAACCAGGGGTAACGCGGCATTATAGAACCCGGACTGGTAGAAGTAGGCTCGTACATGTGATTGAAATGCCATGCGTGATTATATTTACCTCCAATACGTGCCAAATCTGGACCCGTACGTTTACTGCCCCACTGGAAAGGATGGTCGTAAACAAATTCACCCGCTTTTGAGTATTCCCCATAACGTTTCACCTCGTCTCTAAAGGGTCGAACCATTTGAGAATGGCAGGTATAACAACCTTCTGCAACGTAAATGTCGCGACCATGTAATTCCAAAGGTGAATAGGGTTTTACGGCTGAAATGGTAGGAACATTGGTTTTTACCAAGAAGGTAGGTATCATTTCAATAGCGCCCCCTAATGCTACAACCAATAAACTCAACACCAACATTTGTATGGGCTTACGCTCGATTACGCGGTGCCAATGTTCACCGGCATGTTTTTCATGTTTAACCAATGCGGGAGCTTCGGTTTCCTCCTCTGCGAGAAATTCACCCGACTTGATGGTTTTGCGCAAGTTATACACCATAATGATGGCTCCTGTTAAATACAACAATCCACCAATACTGCGCAATTGATACATAGGAATTACCATATTTACCGTATCCAAGAAGGAGTATTGTAAAGTGCCTTCAGGAGTAAAGGTTTTCCAGTTCAAACTTTGTGCAAATCCAGACCAATACATAGGAACTGCGTAGAAAATAATTCCCAAAGTACCTAACCAAAAGTGTGCATTGGCCAATGCTTTTGAATACAATTCTGTGCGCCACATTTTAGGAATCAACCAGTAAAGTACGGCGAAGGTCAAGAAACCATTCCACCCCAAGGCACCCACATGCACGTGTGCAATGGTCCAATCGGTAAAGTGCGAAATGGCATTAACGTTTTTAAGAGACAACATGGGACCTTCAAAAGTGGCCATACCATAAGCAGTAATGGCTACTACCATGAATTTCAATACCGCATCTTCTCGCACCCGATCCCAAGCCCCTCTTAACGTGAATAAGCCGTTGATCATTCCACCCCAACTAGGTGCAATTAACATCACGGAAAATACTACTCCAAGAGATTGTGCCCAATCTGGCAATGCAGAATACAATAAATGGTGTGGACCTGCCCAAATATAAATAAAGATCAAAGCCCAGAAATGGATAATCGAAAGTCGGTATGAATACACCGGTCTATTTGCTGCTTTGGGAAGGAAGTAATACATCAGACCTAAATACGGGGTAGTTAAAAAGAACGCAACCGCATTATGACCGTACCACCATTGTACCAAAGCATCTTGTACGCCGGCATACCAACTGTAACTTTTTGTTAAGCTAATGGGCAACTCGATACTATTTACGATATGCAACATGGCAACCGTAACCCAAGTAGCAATATAGAACCAAATGGCTACATATAAATGACTTTCTCTGCGTTTGAGAATGGTTCCAAACATATTGATACCAAAAACCACCCAAATAAGGGTAATGGCAATGTCTAAGGGCCATTCCAACTCGGCATATTCTTTACCGGTAGTATATCCCATCCATAAGGTTAAAGCACCAAAAAGGATGATAAGTTGCCAACCCCAAAAGTGTATTTTACTGAGCAAGTCGCTAAACATGCGCGCTTTTACCAAGCGCTGCAGCGAATAGTACACGCCCATAAAAATACCATTTCCTACAAATGCAAAAATCACAGCATTCGTATGAACGGGACGCATCCTACCAAAGGTAGTGGGACCCCAATTAAGGTTGATTTGAGGAAAATACAAGGCTATTGCCGCCCATAGCCCGGCGGTAAAGCCAATAATCGCCCAAAAAATAGTTGCGTAAGCAAACCATTTTACCGGTCGATTGTCGTAGGAAAACTTTTCAAGTTGCATTTGTTATTTCGTTTGGGGTTTAGTTTTTTTAGGGGATATATTCTCGTGTAATATGCGATATGCGTGTGCTTCTGGGTCATCGAACTGTCCCGTGCTTGCGCTCCATAAATAAGCCGCAAGGAAAATTCCTGCCACCAGAATACTGAAAATCATGAGTAGAATTATCACCGACATATACTATACAAATTTGGGTTTTCAAGAGGCCATAAGGCAATGATGTCTCTCATAGTTAAATATGATTTTAATCATGTTTTTAATTTGAGTTTTTTAGCCATGTACAAAGAGCCTATCCACGTGAATAAAACAATGGAAATGGAACTTGCGGGCATTAAAATTGCAGCCACAATAGGATTAAGATTCCCACTTACGGCAAAACTCACTCCTATTATATTATATAAAATTGAAAGGGTAAAACTCCACCAAATCACTCGACGCATGCCTTTTGCCATCGCCAGAAAACGGGGCAACAATGCAAGTTTGGATCCTACAATAATGGCATCGGAACCCGGCGTGAAATATGAGATGTCTTCAGCAACCGCGATACCTACATGGGCCGACATTAAGGCACCCGCATCGTTCAACCCATCACCCAGCATCAAAACCGGGGTACCGGCTCGCTGCCATTGCGATACATAATGTTGCTTATCTTGAGGTTTCTGATTAAACTGCATGGGCGTATTAGCCGGCATGATTCCTTCGAGTAAACCTTTATCGGCCTCATTATCGCCACTCAGCAAGGCCAATTTATGAGATTTTGCCAAATAGGTAATTCCCGCCGCCAAATGAGGGCGCAAAGCACTTTTAAACTCAAAGTAACCGTATACTTCCGCCGAGATTGAAAGCCAAATTCTGCTGCTATTGACCTTTTCCGAAGAGGTTTTAACCCCAACAAACTCCGCACTACCTAATCGAACTTCTCGTTGATTCCAGTTCGCCTTTACACCCATTCCGGGGATGTTTTCCAAGCCATCGAGTGATACTTGGTACCCACCTAAAAATTGAGATAGTTTTCGGGCATAGGGATGCACAGATTCTCGGCCCAGCGTTTGCACTGCATCCGTTTCAGATTCGCTCAAAGTCCTACCGGAATATGTAATTTGTGGATTCTGCGCATCCGTTAATGTTCCCGTTTTATCAAATACCACCAGACCGATTTCATTCAACTTCTCAAGCACTTTCGCCCCTTTTGCATAAAGTCCGTTTTTAGCGAACAAGGATAAAAAATGTCCGTGCGTGAAGGTAACGCTAAGCAATAGAGCACAGGGACAGGCAACAATGAGCACCGCAGTAACGGCACTCCAAATCTTACTTGTATCATTAAAGGCCCAATATATTGCGGCCGCAATTGCAATGCTGAATACCGCAAGGGTGAAATACATGCTGGCCTTTTGAACGTAGGTACTTTCAATTCGTGAATTGGGTGTTTCTTTGGTTTCGTTTTTATTCCAAAGAGACACCAAATAACTTTGAGAAACGGTTTTTTGTGCCATTACTCTTATGGAAGCCCCCAATTGCCGACCTCCGGCATAAATAAAAGAACCTGCATCCATTTCAACAGGCTGACTTTCTCCCGTTACGAAGCTGTAATCGATAAGGGCTTTACCCGCGACCAACAAACCATCTACGGGCACAATTTCTTTACTGTGAATAACCAACTCATCATTTATTTTTATTTTAGGTAAGGGAACGCTTTGTTCTTTGCCTTCTTTAAATAAGGTCGAGGAAATCGGAAAATACGAAGAGAAATCCCTATTAAAGGTGATGGTTTTATGGGTATAATCTTGCAATAATCGGCCTAATAGCATAAAAAACACGATCCCACTAAGCGAGTCAAAATATCCAGGACCTATGTGCATAGCCATTTCATAAATACTTCGAAAAAAAGTAATCGCCATAGCCAAAACAATGGGTAAATCGATGTTCAAATAGCGCTCTTTAATGCCACCCCAAGCCAATTTGTAAAATTCAGTGGCGCTGTAGGTTAATACAGGAACGATCAACAATAAAATCAACCATTGAAAATAGGGCTTAAGTCCATCTAAATCGCTTCCATAAGCAAAATACTCTGGGAAACTGAGCAACATAATATTACCAAATGCAAAACCTGCAACCCCCAAGCGGTATACCCGAGATCGATCGGTTTTTGCGATTCCAGAAACCGAGCCAATATCGCTTAAGCTGAAATAAGGTTCGTATCCCAAGCGACTTAAAGTTACAGCTATGTCGAAAGCATTCGTTTCGTTTTTTGCAAAAACGACTTGCAATTCTTTTTGCGAAAAATTCAACTTAGCTCCTTCAACACCAGGGTGTACTTTGTTCAAATTTTCTAACAAATACAAACAGGAGCTGCAATGCACATGAGGTAAATAATATTTAAAATGTATGTGGGTATCGTTTTCGAAAATGCGCAATTGCGCCAAAACCTCTGGATCCTTTAGAAATGCAAAACGATGGGTATCGAACGATTCTTGGGCGATGGTATTTCCAGGTTTTTCGCCGAGATCATAGAACTGACACAAATTATTTTGCTCGATGATCTGATACACGGATTTGCAACCTTGGCAACAGAAATTTTTATCTTCAAACACCAGTGGATTGCGACTGGGAGAACCACAATGGTAGCATTCTGCAGATGTGTCGATTTTAGGATTCATAATAATCTGAGGCCCGTTCGTGTAAATTCTTTAGAAGTGGAATAAGGGTTGATTCACAAAAATTGAGATACTGTAAAAAAGCTTGATGCAAATTAAAAGTGGTTAAACATTGCCCTTTTTTTTCTTCCGACCAATTTTCTTGCAGGATAAATGAATCGCAATGCCTTCGTAAATCATCTAAGACTTTGCGTTGCTTTTCATGAGTCGACCGCAATACCGTGAAACCATTAAAGGGTTGGGCGCAATTACTATCCGATAAACATTTTTGAACGGCTGGAACTAAAACCATGTTAAAAAGACGTTGCAGACTATCAAATTCTTGTCTAAAAATCAAAATACTGTGCGCTACCTCCTGAGTGCCTTTATCTTCCTGATGAGTTCCATCCAAACGAAACTGAAGTAAATCTAATTGCGTTTGTATATTTACAAACAATTTACTTTTAATGTGTTGTATAGATTCTTGAACGCTATATATTTCCTGAAAAAACATAGAAGAAGTACTTGCAATTTGGGGCAAATTGCGATCTTGAAAAATGACCTTTGTGATAAGAATTCATGATTTATATCATGTTTTATTTAAGAGATGAAACCCCTCTAATGCGGCTTCTTAAGACAGGCAATCAAAAAAATATGTATATTTTTGTAGTATGAGCGGAACCTATAAGCAACAAACCTACCTGATAGCCGGATTGATATTGATGTCTATTGGCATCATTTGGTTATTTAACGCTATTGGAGTTGAACTACCCGAACATCTTATTTCGATTCCCACTCTGGTAACGGTTAGCGGTTTAATTGTTTTAGTAAAGGCGCAGTTCAAAAGTGAGTCGGGTTGGATTTTATTTGCATTTGGAATTGTATTGTTGTTAAACCGGTTTATCCCGGATCGAAATTTAATTCAAATTGGTACCGCAAGTATTGTATTAATTTTAGGTGCGTATTATTTGTTACGATATTTTACCGATAATCGCGCTACATCTGAAAAAACAGGCTCATTTTAACCCTATGTCCAAAAATCCTTAATTTTGGCATACAAATTGCTACTATTTTAATAAAACCCGTGATATGAGAAAATTACTAATTATACTCGCTTGCTTTACCCTCCAACATGTGCATGCACAATTGGTTGTGGATTTAGCTGACTTTGCAAGTAATCCCTCCAAATTCAACGGAAGACATATCGTGTTAAGGGGAGTTATGGTTTCTAAAACTACGGGTTCTGCTTTAAGTTTAAGCGGTCCACGAACAATTTCTGGGACCACTCCAACAGCTGGACCAAGTTCCTCCGCTAACAACTCAAATTCGAACCCTTCACTTAATCCAATTTCAGGCACACCTCAAGCCGTAACAATCAATGCAAATACGGCGCCTCAAACTGCTACAGTTACATCCACTACTGCTGTATCGGGTGCCAACAGATCGGCTACTTGCACACCTCCCCGTAATTGGGAATTGCTCACAGTAGAAATCCCAAACTACACCGGTTGTTTTGCCCTTTATTCCAATATGGCTAAAACCTTACCGAATAACCGAAAATTAAACGCAGACATCACTATTTTTGTCGATACCAATTTAATGCATCGTATTGCACGTGTTAAAATCAACTAAACAAGAAAATTAACCATGAAAAAAATAATCCTTTCCACAATTTTGGGCTTAGCCGCTAGCATTAGCTTCGCACAGTCACGTACAATCCAAGAAACCCAGTTTGCAAATTCACCACAACAGTGGGACAATCAAATGATTACCCTACAAAATGTTGAAGTTTCATTTGAAGCAGTACCACCGCACATGCAAAACAACCAATGCAAAGTTCCTCGTAGCTTTGATTTGCTCACATTGAACATTAAAGGTGCTCGTCCTGATTTCAAACCTTGCTTTATGATTAGTCACCAAATGAAAGTGATGAATGCTCAAAAAGTTGGCGGTCGTAAAGGCAAATTTGACGTTACCTTTAAAGGCAGTCAAATGAGTGGCTATGTGATTTCTATTTTAACTCCAAAAGGTTAAAATCATGAAAAAAGGCCTTTTTATCTTATTAGTTGGTTTGCTTAGCGGGCAAATATTTGCCCAAACAAAGGTATCAAGTGCCGATTTTGCCCGCAGACCCCACTACTACCAAAGTAAAACTATTTTATTAGAGAACATTGTTTTCTCAATGGGAGCAGCTGCAGGAATAAGTGAAAATAAAAATATGGGTGCATCTAAACGCGCTAATCGCAACCCAAGCAATACGGTTTCTAGCCCTAACCATAATGAAAAAATATGGTCACTTTTCTTTGACAATGATAATCCTCGTTGCAAAGAATTAAAAGGTTGGACCCTGATAGATCCTGAAATACCAGGCTTGAACACACCCATGTGTTTTGCCGTTATGAATAAAGTACATCAACGCTTGCCACAAAAAGGCATGTTCAAAGCCGATATAATGGTGGAAATTGATGTGCGAGGAATTAGTCAAATTAAGCGTTTACGTATCCGTAAATAGAAATAAAATTCAATCATTTCACAAATACAAAGAGGCCGTTTTTCAAACGGCCTCTTTGTATTTGTAATTAATTGGCAGAAAACCACAATAGGATTATTTCCTATTATTTGATTTGGATTTCTTCTTGAAATGCAGGGTTGTCCTCCGGTTTCTGCTGTGTTCCTCTTCTGAACATATAACACCATCTATACAATGATTGATAGGAAATGCTTCACCATAGCCATGTGCATCAATTTGGTCTTTTTTCACCCCATAAAAAAGGAAGTAATCCTTTAGAAAATCTGCTCTTTCTTTAGAAAGTTTAATATTGAATTCATGGGTTCCCCTACTATCTGTATAACTGCTCACATCAACAACCCAATCAGGTCTTTGATTTAATAAGGAAATGGCAATCTTTATCTCCGTTTCATACTTGGCATTACAAATCAATCCGTCTTCAGGGTAAAACAAAGTCCGCAGTTTAAAATCGTTATAATCTGCTGAATCTTCTAAGTTCTTAACCATTTCTAAACGAATAGAATCGGGTAACAATAAAAACTTCAGACCTTTATCCACGTCAAGATTACTGATAATATCTTGTGTACTTAAAGGATTTTCCTCGAAAACTAATTCTACAGGAATTTCTTCCTCTATTTCAACTTCAGGCTCTAGCAAATCGGTTTGACCGCTTGCATTTTGAAAAAACCAATTTATCAAATCTACACTCAAGGAAATTTCCATTAATTGTGGATTTGACTTGTAAGCATCCGTAGACCAATATAACTTACCGTCATAATACCTAACCCCATATTCGTTACCAGAAGAATTTATTTTACCGCCGGCATTGACTAATTTATTGTTTACTACATCAAAAAAGTAAATATCAGAACCGCCATATCCAACATGGCCTTCTGTAGCAAATGCGATGATATCATCTGTTATAAAACAAGGGTCAAAATCTGAAAACAAGGTATTCACCACTTCCCCCATGGCGTATGCATTTACAAGTTTGGGATGATTTTCTTCATTCCATTCAATATCGCACATATAAATATCAGACTTCCCAAGTCCGCCCATCATATCGCTACAATACATGCCCTTAGTTTGAGATTGATTCATTACAAACCCAGATAAGTTATGCTGCCATAATTGATCATTAAGGGGCTCCAAGGTAAATTTCCCCTGCTTGGGATCTTTATAAAATCTAAAAATATCCAATAAATAGGCATCGCTATCGTTCACCAAACGGTGATTTGTAGTTACATATTTATTCCCAAAAGAATCGATATGTGTAAGTTCAAAATGCCGGTTCAAGTATTGACTGGATATCAGTTCTCCTTTGACACCTAAACTGTCTCCCCAATTAGTTGCTTTGAGAATTTTAGCATAGGGCAATCCATCCGATAAATCCACAGACGACAGCAAACCCGTATTTAAGGATTTACGCTCATGAAAATACCAATCGTTATTAGAAGGGTCTTTAATCGGTAGATAGTGAGCACTATTATTCTGAAAGGTTCGAATCTTAGCCTTCGGTAATTTGGCAGTGAGCACTTGCGTTTCCTCTAAAAATAGGCTACCGGGTTGATTTAAAATTGGATAACCTGCAAAAGAGGCCGTCTTCAAGACTGAAACAATACTATCTGAGCCTGAATAATTTCCAATCCGTCGCAAAAGTATTGCATGATTTAGTTCATCGGTTGGATTCATTTTCTGGGGATATCTCTTAAAAAGTCGTTCGTATAGCGCAATAGCCGTATCGTTTTGTCCAAGTTCCGTAAAAGCCACTGCTAAGGAGCGCAGTTCTGCCGCAGATTTGACTTTTTTAATATTCGAATACGAATTAATCGCTTCCTGATACTGCATATTAGCAACCAACTCAGTTGCTCTCAAATCTGGCTGTCCTCTCTTCGAAATGGCAGATGGAATCTCTACAGCCGCCAAGTGAAACAAAATCCATATAAATAAATACTCTGGTCTTAACATAGGATTATTAATAATGACGTGGCACTATTTTCTTTTTTTGCTTATTAAAATCTAACTGATAACTCAATCCAAACTCGGTTGCATTAAAGGGGGTTTGTTCGTCGTATACATGGCCAAATTCATAACTGTAGATCACATAAAAATAATCGTTCACTTTTAGCTTTGCTAAAACGGCATGAGAACCGGTGCTTCTATATCCATAACCTATATTTATCGCATCTTGATAAATGGCATACAAATTCAAATCGTACACGATGGGCAAACCTTCATATAATCGGGCCTGTGCAGTAGATTTCAAGGAAAACTGCGAGCCAATAGGTTGTACATACCCCCCATTGAATAAATAAAAACTTCGGGCATTATAACCCAAATTTACATTTTCAACAATCCGATCATTCACTAATGCAAACTGAGGCATCGAGGCCCCTATAAAGTATTGCTTGCCATAAATCATGATGCCACCGCCTACTTGAGGAGAATTGAAACTATAATCATTCCCCGTTTGGGCCAAATCTCCCACTTCCTCAGCAATTAGTTGGGAAATCCGCATATTAAAGGAAAAGACCCCAGTACGCACCGCTGCAGAAATGAATACATTTTTTGCTACCTGCTTATGATAGGCAAGATCCAAAGCAAAACTACCCATGGAGAGCGGCGATGCATATTTAAAATCTCCTACACTCAAATTTTGGAAATTCGCACCCAAAGCAAAATCCTTGGTTACAGGTACTTGAAATGCCAACCCTGTGTACGTTGGACTTCCTGGAAAATTCGCCCACTGTACTCGAGAAACGGCGTCAACTTGTAAACGGCGATTGATTCCATTATATGCAGGATTCTGAATACTCGATACCAAGTCATAATTTGAAAGCAATCCTGCCTGTTGGGCATGGGAATTATGGCTGAACAAAGCCAAGAATGCCCATACCCATGCTCTTTTCGCTATAATATTAAGGTTTGATGTACACATTGCCTTTTGTTTGGGGTTTAACATATTGTGGACCGTCAGTACGGTTATGATCTAAAATGTAAAAATATATACCTTCTGGGAGCACTTGATTCTGCTCCATTCCTGTGGTTTCGGTGTAAATACCGCCCCAATTATTCTTATAGGGTCCGTTGCTCTTAAATACGATCTGACCCCATTGATTAAATACGGTTATTTGCGCATCTGGATAATTTTTCAATCCTTTGATGAAGAAAACATCGTTCACATTATCTCCATTAGGACTAAAAATTTCAGGAATAAACGTGTGTGGGTCTACGAAATCGAGTAGGCCATTATTTTCTTTGTCCAAAATACCTTCTTGTGCGTCGGGCATTTCATCATCATCCGAGTCTAAATCTAAATAATTAGGAATTCCATCCACATCAAAATCGGCATCCGTTTCTACGATATCTTCAATTCCATCACCATCGCTATCTAAATCCAGAAAGTTTGGAATTCCATCGTTATCGGCATCTGCATCGGTTTCATCTATATCGAGGATTTCATCACCGTCAGAATCGTCATCAACATAATTGGGATAAAAATCAAAATCTTCATCGCCGTCGGTTTCAATTTCGTCTGGAATATTATCGGAATCTGAATCAAGATCCACGTAATTCCTCAATCCATCAAAATCGAAGTCAAAGGGTGGCAAATCATAAAAATCTCCATATACCCCATTATATCCATCGGCAATATCCATGATACCATCCTTATCAGTATCTATACCGTCGTTACGACCATCGTCATTTTCATCTATATATTCAAAGTAACTTTCTTTAATATCGTAAATACCGTCACCATCTGAATCTAAATCATAGGGGTCTAGAATACCATCGCCATCGGTATCGGGAGGGGTTAGTAGGATACCATCGAACATGAGACCTCTACCGGAGGTATCGTCGCCACCGGCTTCCCAAACATCATTGATTCCATCATTATCTGAATCTAAATCTAACGCGTTAGGAATTCCGTCCCCATCGATATCTACATAGCCTTCAATTATATCAGGAATGCCATCTCCATCGGCATCTTCGTCAATAGCATCGATAATACCATCCCCATCCGTATCATTTGTACTTTCCAACAGATCGGGAATGCCGTCGCCGTCACTATCGCTATCGCGATAATCAGGGATACCATCGCTATCGGTATCGGGTTGATTTGGAAACCCTTCGCTGTAATCAGATATCAAATCATTATCAGAATCTAAATCGATATAATCGAATTCGCCATCATTGTCCGAATCGGCAGGCAAATCATCCGCAAAAGGTTGAGCTTCGATCAAATCTGGAATATCATCGTTATCGCTATCCGTATCTAGATAGTTCAGGATGCCATCTCCATCGTAATCGTCTTCGCCCTCTATAGCATCACTAATTCCATCGTTGTCGGAATCATCGTCAATCCAGTTTCCAATTCCGTCATTATCGGTATCTAACTGACCTTCTACTTCATCTAAAACGCTATCGTTATCGGAATCTAAATCAAGCCAATTACCAATTCCATCTAAATCTGCATCATTATTTGTTTCAATTTTATCTGAAATTTTATCGGCATCTGAATCTAGGTCTAAGAAGTTTCCAATTCCATCTTGATCAAAGTCATTTGCCGTTTCGATTAAGTCACTTATACCATCTTCATCGCTATCTAAGTCTCTTATATTGGCGATACCATCACCATCGGAATCAACTAGATCGCGTTCACCTTTGTTTTCTATCCTATCTGAAATCAAATCGTCATCGCTATCTAGGTCTTTATAGTCGGGTATATTATCGGCATCTCTATCTAATTCGGCGTATCCTTTAGCATCATTAGCTAACACGGGAATTCCCCAAAAATCAACGACAACCCTACCTACTCCAACGGTACCATTTCGATCAGGATCAAATCCATTGGCTTCAAAAACATCTAATATTCCATCACTATCGGTATCCAGATCGTATATATTTTTCAAACCATCGGTATCTAAGTCTAACAATACCTTCAATCCACTGTTTTCATGAACGTCTAAAATTCCATCATTATCGGAATCTCTGTCCCTATAATCGGCAACACCATCACCGTCAAAATCAAGTGCACGTTCAATATAATCGGGTATGCTATCCTTGTCATAATCACCTACTTCCACATTCACATCAGCAAAGTAATTCTTAGAACGATTACCGGTTTTATCGAAAGCATAAACCTCAACAAAATTATTTCCAATATCCGCAACGGTATACACTGATTTAGTCAGAAAAATCTGGCTAATACCGCAATTATCATAGGCCTTATCGACAACTTGATTTACCGATAAAAATGCTTTCCCAGATGTATCAATATAAATAGTTGCCATTTTCGTATTGATCTTAGGCGCTATGGTATCCAATACGTGCACAATAAATGCTTTTGAAGCTTTATTACCCGAAGGATCCCTGCCATTGAGGGTTATGATATTATCCCCTAATTGCGTACAATCAAATATGGAATCACTGAAGTTCAATTGGTTTATCTGACAATTATCACTGCATTTGGAGGCGAATAAAGATACGCTTATCTTCACTTGTCCATTGGAATCTAAATACACGGTTTGATTTTCAACGAACAGTTTTGGAGATAAGGTATCTCTCACTTGAACCGATAATACCGCGATGCTGCTGTTATTGCTCGTATCTGAAATACTGTATAGTAAAAGTTTATTACCTACATCCGAACAATCAAAATCATACTGACTGAGTGTGCGTTTTTGAATTTTACAATTATCTGTACTTCCCATATCAAAATAGTCGGGTCCTACTTTGCTTTTTCCTTGGGAATCCAAATAAATAATTCTATTTCCGGCCCTTAAAACAGGTTTAACCGTATCTAAAACCGTAATTTCGACTTGATTCACCGTTTTATTTCCGCTTACATCATAGGAGGTAAAGTCGATAATATTCTTCCCTAAATCCGTGCAACTAAAACGGTCCTTACTCAAGGTAACCTTATCAATTCCACAGTTATCCGAACTTCCGTTATCTACATCAAAAGCGGACAATAAGGCAAATCCATTACGGTCTAAATACGCAGCCGTATTTCTAACTTTATTGATAGGTTTCGTAGTATCCTTAACAGTAACCGAAACTCTCGCAGCGGAAGTATTCCCATTTAAATCGGTTAATGTGTATGTCACCGAATTCGTTCCTAAATTTCCACAAGTAAATACGGACTGACTTAAATTTCGGGTGCTGATTTTACAATTATCTGTACTACCGTCATCGATATCCATCGGTGATAATAAGGCAAAACCATATTCGTTCAAAAATATAGTCACGGGTTTGGTTTTTAAAACCGGTCGAAAGGTATCCCTCACTGTAATACGAACGGATTGTGTTACCTTGTTCGAAGCTTTATCCGTTATTGAAAAATTAATAAAGTTGGTACCCAAATTACTGCAATCAAAATTTGATTGACTTATTTCATATGTAGCGATGCTGCAGTTGTCCGTACTCTTATCATTAACGTCTGCAGGGGTAATACTTATAGAACCCGATGAATTCAAGAAAACCACCTTGTTCTGGTATTTTAGCACCGGCGCAATGGTATCGAGAACCTGCACCACCTGATTTTGGGTAGTGGTATTTCCAGAGGCGTCTTTAGCCGTTACTAAAACGGTATTCTGTCCTAAATTACTGCAATCGAAATTGATTTTTGAAGCCGACCAAGATTGAATTCCACAATTATCCGAAGAACCTTTATCTAATGCGACCGGGTTGAGCACTGCTGCCCCCGATGCATTCAAATAAATGGATGTTGTTTGGGTTTTAACTGTTGGGGCTATGGTGTCTAAAACGGTTACTTTGCAGGTTTGTGTCGCTAAATTCCCTTTAAAATCTGTAGCAGTTACCGTTACCGTATTGACCCCTAAATTCTGACAATTGAAACTATTCACCGATATGCTTGTGCTCGCAATTCCGCAATTATCACTAATCCCATTGTTTACATCCGAAACCGTTATACTCAATGTGCCGGCACTATTCAAATATCGCGTGATATCTTTGAGCAATACTTTGGGTAGTTCCGAATCTCTAAATTCAATGGTAAAACCAACGGTATCTGCACATTGGTTTTTATCGGTAACCCATGCGATGAAATTCCCTGTCTTTAATCCATTGAAAGTATTTGCACTTTGCAAAGTTCCTTGTCCAATTTTATATTGGTAGGGACTAGTGCCACCACTCGCAGTTAAATTAATCGCACCATTACTGTCATCTACGCAGGTATTATGTGTGATACTTCCCACTGAAACATCTAACAAACCAGGCTCAATTATTTCGGATGAATCCGTGAAACTGCATTGTTTAGAATCTGTAATTCGGAAGGTATATTTACCTTTATCAACCGATACTACATTCTGTGTTGCCGCGTATAAAGATCCGGTTGCATCTAGCCATTCGTAGTTATAAGGAGCGGTTCCACCACTTAAACTCAAACTAAAAGATCCCTTTTGACCATAACACTCTGGTTGAGTGATTGTATTCACCGCAGTTAATTTTGAAGGTTCCGTAATGGTTACATCAACTGAATCGTAACATGTGTTTTGATCCGATAGGATCAATCTATAGGTTCCCGCTTTAAGATTTTTATGCGATACACTTGTAGAGACATAGTTTGAAGGACCCGTTACTTTGTAGGACCAAGGGAAGGTTCCCCCAGAAGCCAATAAAGTAATGCTTCCATCATCGGCCGAATTGCATGATACTTGAGTCGTATTATAGGTCAATTCTAATTTCTGCGGCGCACTGATGGTGAAGGAACGGGTTATGCTACAGGCGTTACTATCGGTAATATTGAGGGTATAAACGCCTGCCGAAAGCGAGTCTAAGTCCTGCGTTTTTGCACCTGTGGACCACGAATATTTGTATGGTGCAGTGTTACCCGAAACCGTAATATCTATAACACCACTGTTATAATTGGTACATTTCACATCGGTAATTTTTGGAGACACGACCCAAGGGCTGGGCTCTCCTACCAAGCCAGTATCGGATGCAGAACACCCACTAGAATCTGTAACCGTTACAATATATGATCCGGTAGCTGCATTGGTTATTCTCGAATTACTCGAAAAATAGCTGTTTGGCCCTGACCAAAAATACGAATATGGGCTTCTTCCTCCCGTTGTTTGGGTAATCACTTCTCCGGTAGAAGCACCGCTGCATAAGGCATTTTTAATCCCGGTGATTCCTATTTCAAGGGGATCGGGCAAGATTATTTGCGTTTGAGCTGTTGCAGTACATCCAGAAACCACATCGGTAACATGTAAAGAATAATTTCCTTTAAACAAACTGTTAATCTGTGCGGTAGAAGCATTAAATCCATTAGGCCCAGACCACGCATATTGTACATTGCTAGCATTGGTAATTAATTCAGCTTCCGCAATACCATTACGCTGTCCAAAACACGCAATATCGATTTTCTTAATACTGGCATTCAAGGTATCTGAGTAACGCACATGATAATTGGTGTCCCAACTGCAGCCATTAGCATCTTTAATGGTAATGGCATAAATTCCGGTTAATAAAAATTTAGGATTTGTTGAAGTGGAGGTCCATCCATTTCCATCACTCCATGCGTAGGTGTAGGGAGCCGTTCCACCATTTCCAAGCACCGAAATAGAACCATCTTGCCGGTATGAACAACTTGCATGATTCAGGGTTGCGGTCAATCCTAAAGCATCGGGTTGCGATAATACAACTTGAAGGGAGTCGATATCTCCAGCATTATCTATCACATAATAGGAATAGGTTCCCGCACTTAGTGCAGTATCGGTGAAATTCACACCGGCACTTAAGGCAGTACTATCGCCGTTTATGATATAAATATAAGGCGCTGTTCCACCGCTAGCCTTAAGGATTACACTTCCGTTCTGTGCTTTATTACAGGTTATAGCTTGTTGGGATACTTTCTGTAAGTCGAGAGTTTGCGCATTTGCAATCCAGGCCGTAAAAACGAGCGCTGATAATGAGCTAAACTTCTTTATAAACCTATGTACTATCATCTGATGATGGCTATTTTTTCGTTGAACTGAGATTGATTTCCGTACATATCTTTTACAATCAAATTGAGTTGATAATTACCCATTGGCAGGGGTTCACCATTATTCATTAATTCTCCATTCCAGCTTCCTTCAATATCGTCTGATTCAAAGACCTGAATACCGTCTTCGGTATAAATCTTCCAATTAGCGAAAATGATGGAGTGGTGATTTCCTCGTATATGGAATACATCATTGACACCGTCATTATTTGGTGAGAATGCGGTTGGCAATAAAATATTAAAATCGGGCCATACTCTAAGCATCCGAGTAGTGGTATCCATGCAACCCTCGAAGGAACTTACTACCAAACGAACCGGATACAGACCCGTATCTAGATAGGTATGATATACCTCATATTCGTCGTAAACGAGATCGCTTCCGTCACCAAAATCCCATTCTAAAGTTGCTGCATTTGTACTAGAATCTAAGAAGCCTACATTGTTTTGTAGTATGGTAGACCGTTCAGATAAGAAGGAAATTCCAGCTTCTGGATTTTCAAAAACCTCGATGCTATCTATAAACTTAGCATAGCAACCCCGATCGGATCTCATAGCCAATGTTATATATTTCAAGCCTGGTTTTTTATAGGCATGTTCAGGTAAGCTGTCGCTGTAGTTAGCACCATCACCCATATTCCATAAATAAGAAACCACTTTTCCGCTCTCAATACTTGCATTAGACTCCAAATAGATAGGCACATTCAAGCAACTAGGTTCTACATATAATGAAGCCTCAGGTGTAGGATTAACTCGAACAGCCAGATGCGCTGTGTCTGAGCATTGGGAATCATTTTCTACAATTAAAACCACATCGAAAATACCGGCTTCCCAATATTCTTGAGTAAGCGTATTCCCAGATCCTAAAGTTCCATCCCCTAAATCCCAAAATGCCAATGCTTGACCAATTTGTGTGGAGGTATTGATAAATGTAAACTGGTTACTCTCTAAACATTGTTCGTTATTGTTCAAAGAAATGCGTGCTTTTGGAACCGAATTCGTAATGGCCACTGCACGAACGGTGTCGGTACACGCATTTTCATTATAAACTACTAAGGTTATGGTATATTTCCCTGGCAGCTCAAAATCCGGATGCAACGTATCTGCCTGTGCAATAACCTGTTTGTTAAATAACCATTTGTTCTGATATCCACTACCCTTTTCAGATACATCGATATATTCAAATTCCTGCTCATTTTGACAGAATGATACCCGATCAAACTCCATTTGAGCCACAGGCATTGGGAAAACTCGAACTTGAGTATAGCTGGTATCCATACACAAATTGTCGGTCGTACTAATCAAACTCACATTATAAATACCGGTATCACCAAATTGGAATTGGTTCGGACTCACGCGATACTGCGTATCAATAAATACGGAGCCGAAATTCCATGACATTAAGGCAAAAGATGCTCCGTCTACTTTAGATTCATTTCCAAATGTAAAATCGTTTCCAAATAAACATTGCAAAGAATCATAAACCACAACTTTGGACTCTCCTTGAGGATATACTTTTAAAGATTTTGAAATGGAATCCATACAACCTTCTGAAGAAGTACCCACTAATTTTACCTCGTAGTTTCCGCGCTCCCCAAATGAATGCGCAAAGTTTGAAGCGTTTGAGGTATAGCCATCGGTAGCTGACCAACGATAGTCAACAGATTCTACCCCGTTGTACTGCGAGGTATTCATGCCATTAAATACATTTCCTCGTTCGCAAAGTGCGGTAGTATCAAGTGTAAAAGATATCTGTGGAATTTCAGTTATACGCAAACTTTGTGTTAGTGTATCCAGACAGGCAAACGCAGTTGAAGAAACCAATCTCACCTCGAAGGTTCCTGGCTTTGAATACGTATGTCGGCCTGTTGCATTTGAAGAATAACTTACATCTCCAAAATCCCAGAAACTGATCAAGCCACCGAAATTTACGGAAGATTTATTCTCGAAGATGAAATCATTATCATTGATACATTGCACCGAATCATTAATAGTGAAGGCCGTTTTTGGCTGTGGATATACTTGAACAATTTGATACGCCGAGTCAACACATCCTTGATCACTTGCAACCTGTAAACGAATCACATATACTCCATCCTCATTATACGTATATTGTGGGTTTTTTACCATAGAACTGCTTCCATTTCCAAAACTCCAGCTACTATTAAAAGTACCTGCTGACAAGGTGGTATTATTCTGCAATGTAAATGTATTCCCTCTTAAACATTGTGTATTATCGTTAACAGTAAATAAGGCTTGCGGATCAGGGTATACAAATACTTTTTTAAATGCAGAGTCTTTACAACCGAAATTTGTATTTCCATATAAAGAAATTTGATACGTTCCCGGATTGTTATAGCGTACTAAAGGATTTACCCCTACAGAACGTCCTCCATCACCAAACGTCCAATCATATTTAAGGCTTCCATAATCGATCTTACTGTTATTGGTAAATTTAAATATATGAGTGCCTAAACATTGTGTACTGTCATTAATATCAAACGAAATGATTGGTTGGGGATACACAATAACCGTTTTAAACAAACTATCGCGACATCCGAAACTACTTTCCGCGTACATTTTCACTTCAAAGGTATCTGCTTGATTGTAGACCCAATTCGGATTTATTGCCGTGCTGTTTGAACCATTTCCAAAATCCCATTTATACGTCAATGTGCCCCCTTGACTGGCAATATTAGAGAAATTCTCGGCTTCAAACTTATTATTGGTCAAACATTGGAATTGCGATTTTATGTTGTAAGATGGCAAAGGTTGTGGATATACACGAACTGATTGAATCATGCTATCGAAGCATGCAAAAGGTGAATTTGCCACCAATTTAATTAAATACAATCCAGACTCCTTAAATCCAACTTTTGCATTGGCAACGGTGTCTTTGTTGCCATCGCTATAACTCCAATTATATGCCAAGGGAGAACCATCGGCATTGCTTGAGTGATTCGTGAATGTAAAACTATTTTGATACCGGCATAAAGCGGTATCAGATCTACTGAATGAAACCACCGGTTGAGAATATACTCTTACATCCTTTTCTATGGAATCTTGACATCCATTATTGCTAATAGCCCATAGCCCAATGGTATAGTTTCCGAATTGCGTATAAGATTTATCAGGACTCACTACCGTACTTCCCGTATTGTCGCCAAACGACCATTTGAAGTTATTGCTCCCCGAACTTACAGTACTGTTGTTGGTAAGTTTGAAAACATTATTATGAAAACATTGTAAACTATCGTTAATCTCAAAATCGGCAGTAGGCTTGGGATAAATTTGTATATTCTTTTGAATGGAATCCATACATCCCAGACTTGAAACAACTATCAATTTCACTGGGTAAGATTTCACTTGGCTGAAAGTTCTACTGCTGCTTAAAGTTGTCGCAAAAACGGTATCCGAATACAACCACTTATAACTCAAGGAACCTCCCCCATAAGCCACACTTGAATTATTTGTAAACTCAAAATTCTGGTTATTGATACATTGACCAGGTTGATTTATTGCAAAATCCGCTTTCGGGTCGGCGTATACATTAACCTTATAATTTACGCTATCGCTACATCCATTTTTGTTTGTTGCATATAAAGCGATTCGATATTCGCCAGGTTTGGAATAACTCTTAGATGCATCCTTGGTGATAGATTGGGTTCCATCGCCAAAATTCCAACGATACGCAATACTAAATGCATTTCGCTTGTTGGTTTTATTGCTCAACCTAAACGTATCTACACTATTACACTGCTTATCTGCGTTGTCAAAGGCAAAATCTACCAAAGGATTTGCCACTACTTTTACTTGTCGAATCAAACTATCTACACAACCAAATTGAGATTTTGCAATTAAACGTACATTGAAAGATCCAAAGTTTTTGTAGGTGTAACTAGGATGCGTATTTACCGAGGTGCCCGCGTCTCCGAAACTCCAGGTATAACCGAGTGTACCGCCACCTGTAATTACAGAGGTTTGGTTACTAAACACATAAGCATTGCTCATCAAACATTGCGTGTCCTGATTTACTGTGAAATTCACCGTAGGCTTAGGCAATACTACGATGGTTTTTTGTAGGGTATCCGCACAATTGAAATTACTTCTAACAATTAATTGAATCGTGTAATTTTGAGCGGTATTATATTGCTTATTGGTAATATTCGCCTGATTTGAAACGGTTCCATCTCCAAAACTCCACAAACGCGTTAGCGCTCCCCCTCCTGACTTTATGCTTGAAACATCAGAAAAACTATACGCATTTTGATTTACACACTGATTGGTGTTGTTTATGGTAAAATCCGTTTTAGGCATAGAACGCACCGTAACCGATTTCACGGCGGTATCCAAACAACCATCGCTATTTGAAGTAATCAAACGAATGCTTTTAGCTCCGTCATAGGTATACGATTTATTTGGATTTTTAATTGAAGCGGTGCTTGAATCCCCAAATTCCCAAGTAAATGACATATTGGAATTTCCGTTATTGGGAAGGGAATTATTCGTTAATTGGAAAACATTCGTATTCAAACATTGGCTGTTGTTATTGATATCAAAGTCCGCTTCTGGATTTGCTCGAACTGTTACCGTTAACTCACTTGAATCCTGACACGCAAAAGAGTTGTATGCCGTTTGTCTTACCCTAAATGTACGAGCAGTTAAAAAACTATGTGTGGTGGAAACACCTGCTGCCAAAACCTGATTGGTACCATCTGCAAAATTCCATTTAATACTATCTATCGTACCCTGTACAGCTCTAGCTGAATCCGTAAAGGTAAATTTATTGCCCGTTATACACTGAGTATAATTGCCTACAACAAATTTCGAAACAGGGTTTTTATGGATATTGAATTCCATCCGAGTTGTATCAAAGCAACCTAAACTGCTTTCTACAATTAATTCAACCCATTTATTTCCATCCGTATTGTATTTCTTACTTGCTTTTGAACCTGTTGCTCGCGTGCTATCAGAGAACAACCAAAAAGCATTTTTAACTCCCGTTGATGCATCGTTGTGAGCGACAAAAGTTGCCGTAGTAGACAAACAAGAATCTGGTGCCGTATAGGCTATTCTTGCTTGAGGCTTAGGCAATACTCTAAAAGATTT
>CBFHGY010000035.1:0-21080 GCA_965655465.1 Bacteroidia bacterium
CTGGTGGGATGCTCGCTGCGCTCGCGGTGAGACGACCTTCGGTCTGGTTTGATGCTCCCTTCGGTCGCGGTGAGATGCTTCGCTGGTGGGATGCTCGCTGCGCTCGCGGTGAGACGCTTCGCTGGTGAGATGCTCGCTGGGCTATATGGAGAGTGGTCTCAATATATGGCAGTTACGGAAATTGCAAAACATTTTTAGGGATTCGAAAAAATATCTTGGGGGCAGCCTTCGTGTTTTTGGGTTACCTTGATTATGGAAAAACTGAATACTACCTATGCTTTCGAAAAGTTAAATGTGTATACTTTATCAAGAGAAGTAATAAAAACCATTTATATCCTATCGGGAAGCTTCCCCAAACAAGAAACTTATGGCCTTACAGATCAGATACGCAGAGCATCTGTTTCAATTTCATCAAATATTGCAGAAGGATCTGGAAGAGATACAGCAAAAATGAAGCAGCTCTTTTACGGATATGCATATTCTAGCGTTTTAGAGGTATACTGTCAGCTAGATATTTCCCATGATCTCGGCTACATCACAGACCAAGTCCAATACCAAGCCCTCAGAAACAAACTGAAAGTTTTAAGCTATCGCATCCACAAACTCAAATCCTCCCTCTATCCGCAATAACCGTTAAAATTTTCACTTAATAAATCGTACCAGCCATTCACAACGCGTCCCTAAACAATTCTCCTCGTTCCTCATCGAATCACGGATATCGAGTGACCGTCGAAGGAGGTAGTATCGAGATGCTGGGACTTGTTACAATCCATTAACAATTCTAGCCGCGAGCGCAGCGAGCATCCCACCAGGCCGCAGGCCGACTAACCGCGAGCGAAGGGAGCATCTAACCAGACCGAAGGTCGTCTAACCGCGAGCGCAGCGAGTATCCACCTATATTTGTAACATGCGCAAGTTGTTTCAAGGTCTTCAAACCAATAAAACCTCTGAGAAAGTCAGGGTCTTAGTTGAATACTTTCAAACCGCTTCAAATCCAGATAAGGTTTGGCTTATTGCGTTATTCACAGGTCGTAGGCCCCGAAGTATTGTAAAATTAGCTTTATTAAGGCAATGGGCCGCAACGTATACCCAAATCCCAGATTGGTTATTCGAAGAATCGTATTCCATAGTTGGGGATCTTGCAGAAACTATTGCGTTATTGATGGAGCACGAGAATACAACGGAGGAGTTTACTTTGGATTATTGGATGCAGGAATTGAAACGTGCAAAATTAATGTCAATCGAAGAGCAACAATTATGGGTATATGAAGCATGGAATCGATTGGGTCGTGAGGATAGATTTCTTTTTAATAAGTTGCTCACAGGAGGTTTTCGAGTAGGGGTTTCAGAAGCCCTTTTGGTACAGGCACTATCGCAATATACGGGTATTGAAAAGGCGGAATTATTTCACCGTTTAAGCGGAAAATGGGATCCATATAATACCGAATTTCAATATTTTCTTACGAAAGTAACCGGTGAAAGTACCTCAAAACCCTATCCATATTATTTGGCATATCCTTTAGAAAATGTTGAGGATTTGGGGGAGCTCAATAATTGGCAAATTGAAAACAAATGGGACGGTATAAGGGGGCAGTTAATACAGCGAAAGGGAGAAATAACTCTTTGGAGCAGGGGTGAGGAAATCATTAACGGAAGTTTTCCCGAAATTATCAGGGCCGTGGGCTTAAGTTGTTTTGAGGGTGTTTTAGATGGAGAAATTTTAGCTTGGAATCATTTAAAGGCAGAACCTAATGATTTTAGCATGCTTCAAAAACGTTTGGGTAGAAAAAATCCCAGCAAAAAGATGCTCCAAGAAAATCCAGTAGTTTTTAAAATTTACGATATCCTAGAATACCAAGGAAAGGATTTAAGATCTTTGGTTTTAAGTGAACGGCATGAAAAATTATTGGAAATTTTTCATGAATCTTTGAATTTAGATACCCGTAGCAAACAAAAATCGAATCATGCCGATCTCGGTTTTATTTTGTTGAACAATGAGGGATCTAAAAGCAACTTAAATGAGGAAATCCAGAGGATTGAAATAGGCATTCCTGAAACGGCACTATTTCTTTCGGAGCCTGTAATTTTGGCTTCTTGGGAAGCAATTTCGCAATATAGACTGGAAGCAAAACTTCGCAAGGTTGAAGGGCTAATGCTTAAAAGGAAAGATTCTTTTTACGGTATTGGGCGTAAACGAGGCGATTGGTGGAAATGGAAAATGGATGCCGAAACCATTGATGCAGTAATGGTTTATGCTCAAAAAGGACATGGGAAAAGGGCGAGTTTGTATACAGATTTCACCTTTGCAATATGGAAAGGAGATGAATTGGTACCTTTTGCTAAAGCCTATAGTGGTCTCACTAAAAAGGAAATTGAAGAAATAAATGTATGGATTAAAGAGCATACAAGAGAACGTTTTGGTCCTGTTTGCGGTGTTCATGCAGAATTGGTTTTTGAAATTGCCTTTGAGGGTATTAATAAAAGTCCTCGTCATAAAAGTGGCATTGCAGTGCGATTTCCCCGAATTGTTCGTTGGCGCAAAGACAAATCGATAAAGGACATCGCACGTGTAGAAGACCTTCTATAATCAGGGTCCTCCCGAAACCATTCTTCTTGTTTCTCGTCAAATCATGGATATCGGGTGGCAGACGAAGGAGGTTGTATTGAGATGCGACAACCTAAAGCAAACCAGAAGGAGTGGAGCGACTACTCAGGCCGAAGGACGTTTAGCCGCGAGCGCTGCGAGCATTTATCAAAAGCGGAAGGCCGTCCACCCGGCACGAACGAAGTGAGTGCATCATATTCCGTATCTTTGCAACCATGAACATTTCCTTTGCTTGGCTTCAGGATATTTTGGGGCAGAATCTCTCCGTAAATGAGATTGCTGATAGACTTTCGATTTCTGGTTTGGAGGTGGAACATCTTGATACTTGGGAGAGTTTGCCCGGGGCTTTGCAGGGTTTTATAGTAGGAGAAGTTCTCACTTGTGAGAAACACCCTGATGCGGATCGACTCAGTCTAACTACCGTTGATGTGGGACAGGAAACGCCGCTTGCAATTGTTTGTGGCGCGCCGAATGTGGCTGCCGGACAAAAGGTAATTGTAGCAACCGTGGGCAGCATGATACATTTAAGTGGACAGGAACCCTTCGAGATTAAAAAGAGTAAAATTCGCGGTTACGCGAGTGAAGGCATGATATGCGCTGAAGATGAAATCGGTGTTGGAACTTCTCACGATGGCATTCTTGTGCTCCCGGCGGATGTGACAGTGGGTACAAGTGCCGCGGATTATTTCGGTGTAGTAAAAGATTCCGTTTTGGAAATAGGACTTACTGCGAATCGCGGCGATGCCGCTTCACATTTGGGGGTTGCCCGCGATATTGCGGCTTTATTTGGCCTGCCTTTGCCCACACTTGCATCGGCGTTAAAAAACTTCCCCAAGAAGGAAATTTCTGCTGAGCTAAATGCCACAAATGGTACCGCGAATGGGTTAAATTTTACCGAATCAAATACCAAAAACGATACTACAAATGGGTTGAATACCATAGAATCAAATACCATAAATGGTACCGCGAATGGGTTAAATTTTACATATTCAAAGGAATTACCGCAGAAAGAAATTAGAGGTGTTGCGATTGCTGCGCCAGAATTTTCGCAGCAATACATAGGGGTAAGTGTGTCGGGTGTGGAGGTTAAACCTTCGCCCGAATGGTTGCAAAACCGATTGCGGGCCATAGGATTAGAACCAAAGAATAACATCGTAGATGCTACTAATTATGTTTTGCATTACAGCGGTCAGCCTGTTCACGCATTCGATGCGGCTAAATTACAAGGACCGATAAGCGTTCGTTTTGCTGTGGAAGGCGAAAATTTAGCTTTGCTTGATGGCCGCAATATTGACTTAAAATCGCAAGATTTGGTTATTGCAGATGCAGTTGGCCCTCAGGCTTTGGCTGGAATAATGGGTGGCAGCCGTTCTGCGGTTTCCCCCGAAACCACGGAATTATTTCTTGAAATTGCCCATTTTCATGCTGGTACGGTGCGCAAGTCAGCGAAGCGGCATGTTTTGAATACCGACGCTTCTTTCCGCTTCGAAAGAGGGATAGATCGCTTGGGAATGAGGGGTGTTGCGCAGTTTTTAACGCACTTAATTATTGAAATTGCCGGTGGAACCGTTTTGGGAATGGAAGAGGTTATTAGCGAGCCTTTTACCTCAAGAACTATTGATATTCAATTAGATAAATTGAACACTTTTGCCGGTATGTCGTATCCTGAGGCACGCGTTAAAGAAATTTTAAGCTCTTTGGGTTTTCAGATTTCTGGGGGAAACACCCTAACGTTGGAGGTTCCCAGTTGGCGCAACGATGTTTCGCGCGAGGTAGATGTTTACGAAGAAATTATGCGTATCTATGGTTATGATGCCATTCCGATGAGCGGTAAAATGCAAATTTCTTTGGGAAATTTTCAAGGAATGCAGCGTAAAGCGCGCGAAGAAATGACGCGCAATTTCCTTATCGATAGAGGTTTTTTTGAGGCGCAGAATAACAGTTTGGTATCTGCAGATTGGTATCCCGAAGGTTCGCCCTTGGTCCATTTGAGCAATCCCTTGAGTTCGGATATGGGCGTGATGCGTGCCAGTTTAATTCCAGGCTTATTGCAGTCGATTGCGTATAATCAAAATCGCCAGGCGAAGTCTGTAAGGCTTTTTGAAATCGGTCGCACCTATGAAAAAACCGAATCGGGCTATAAAGAAACCCCAGTTTTGACTTTAGTGGCTTGGGGCGATGCAGATGCAGAATCTTGGGAAGCTAAGCGCAAAACAGTAGACTTTTTTGATGTAAAACGTCTGATTTCTGGACTTTTACAGCGTTTGGATTCGGGAGTGTCATTGGAAGACGTTGAAATTCAATCGGTCTCTAAGTCTTGGCTGAAGCGTGCGGAAGTGAAGGGCGAGGTTATTGCAGTTGAAATTCCCTTGAAAAAATTATGGAAGGCAGGGCGTAAATCAGTTAAATATCAACCGGTTACTAAATTCTTCGGTATGCGAAGAGATTTGAGTTTGGTGGTTGATAAGTCAACTGCATTTTCGCAGTTACAGCAATTGGTTAAGCAGAGCAAAGTGAAGCATTTAAGCGATGTGAGGGTGTTTGATGTTTTCGAAGGTGCGCCTTTAGAAAGCGGTAAAAAAGCCTTGTCCTTGAGCTTTTTCTTTAATCGCAGTGATACGACCATGTTGGATACGGATGCTGATAAATCCATGGAAAAATTGATGGAATTATTTGAGAAAAACGGGGCGCTTATTCGCAGGTAGACATGGCGCGGATGCTTACGGTAGATATAGGAAATACCCGTTCGAAAGTTGCGATTTTTGAAAATAATGTATTGATTGATTTTTGCATTTTTAACCAAATATCTGAACTTCAAACGTATCTGCAAGAAGCGGCTTTGCCGGTCATGGCATGCAGCGTAAGTCACAAACCCCAATTTGCAGGTTTGCAAGTAACTTGGTTGCAGCCTAATATGGAATTGCCTTTTCAAATAGATGTTGTAAATCCCTCACAAATAGGTCCGGATCGCTTGGCTGCAGTTGCGGGTGCTTTGCGTTTATTTCCTCACAAAGAAATATTGATTATCGATGCGGGAACCTGTATAACCTATGAATATGTCTCTGCAAAAGGGGTTTATTGGGGAGGTGCAATCTCACCAGGACTCCGGTTGCGTTATCAGTCGATGCACGACCATACGGCTGCGTTGCCTTTATTGAGTGGGGTCGAAGAATTTCCTTTGCGACAAGGTCGAGATACGGAATCGGCGATGCATTCGGGTGTTATGTTTGGTTTCCGAGCGGAATTAGAAGAGCGCATTTCAGATTTTCAACGTAAAAATGAGGACTCGGTCGTGTTAATTACCGGTGGGGATGCGCAAATTTTGGCAAAGCCGTTGAAAACGGGGATATTTGTGGAACCGATGCTTTTGCATTTAGGCTTAAACTATGTATATCAATCCCTTTAAATCGCTCCTCATACTCATATTTGTAGGTGCTAGTGCCACGCTTTTGGGACAAGGAAGTTCGGGCCAGAACTTTATCCGATCGCCTTATACCAACTACGGTTTGGGGGAATGGACACAAACGAATTTCGCGCAGGTAGGTACTGCTCAACACACGTATGGCGGGTATTTTTCACATTCTTTGTCGAATCCGGCGAGCTTGGGAAATATGCGTTATACAGTTTTTGATTTCGGGGGGAATTATCGGAATGGCAATACCAATCAGGGCCAGGAAGTTTATGATTTCCAAGGAGGAGGAATAGATTATTTAAGTTTGGCCATGCCCTTGTGGAAGCATGTACAACAAAAATTGCTTCGGTACGACACCCTAAAAGATCAAAAATACTGGAAATATACGCCGTATGGTGCGACTACTGCGGTAGTTCTGCGTCCATTAACGAGCATGGGTTATACCTATTATATAGATAATGAAGGGGCTTTGCCTACTCGAACTGCGTTTCAAGGGTCTGGCGGGGTAAATATGTTGCAGTGGAATACCGGAGTTCGATTGGGAAATTCTATTAATATAGGATATGGAATGGGTTATGTTTTTGGCGCTACCAAGGACAATGCCATTTTCACTGTTAGAGATAGTTTTGCACTGGGCGCAGTAGAGGATGCCCGCAGTTTGATTGTTCGCGGCATGCAGCAACAGGTTGGCGTTTTGTTTGAACAGAAAATTGATAGCACCTATCACCGATTTGGTTTGAGTTACGAATGGTATTCCGGTGTTGAGGGAAATAGCAATCGTTTGGCGCGTAGCATGGAAATTGTAGGCGGTGCAACTCGGGTTTTAGATACCATAGCAAACGAGCAAGGTCTTACTCAAGAAATAATAATGCCGTCTTCCATTGGGATGGGATATAGCTTTAGGTATCGTCGCGCTTTCATGCTGGCTTTTGATTGGCGCCACCAAATGTGGTCTCAATATAAAGGTGTTGGAAGTGGACAAAATTTTAGAGATCGAAATGATTATTCGGTGAGTTTGTTCATCAATCCGATGGATTTAAAAGCTCCGAATGAGAAGAAAATGAAGGTTCCGGTGCGTTTGAGTTACGGTTTGAGCGAATCACAAATAGTTTTGCAGCAAGGTTCAGATTTGTATGGATTGCAGGAACAACGTTATGGTGTTGGATTTGGAATACCGATGATCAGAAGGTATTTTGACAATACAGTTCTCACAAATATCATTCAGATTAATGTGCAATACATGACGCGTTCGGCTGCCGGAGGAAATTTCCCCCGAGAGGAATTTATTACCGTGGGAGTTGGGGTGCAGCTGGGAGATATTTGGTTTGCCAAGCGCAAATACGATTAATATGAAAGCGATTTTTGGGGTTTGGGTACTGCTTTTTCTTCTTTTCGGGGGAAGCAGTTCGTGCTCGAATGAAAAACTTTACGGAACCAAGGCCATCGGCGGCCTGGATAGTATGGTTACCAAAGAATTTGCAGAACGGGTTACCATTGAATATACCGATTCGGGTTTTTTAAGGGCCCGGGTGTTTTCGCCTTTGCTTACAGCGGTGAAGAGAAGCAGCAATCCCTATTTGGAAATGGTGAAGGGCTTGAAAGTAGACTTCTATGAGAAAGACGGGCGTATTCAAAGTTATTTAACAGCAGAATATGGCATTTCGTATCCGGATGATAAGAAGATAGTGGTACGCAATAACGTTGAAATATTAAATGTAAAAGGCGAACGATTGAATACGGAAGAGTTGCATTGGCAGCAAGATAGCGGCAAGATTTATACAGATCGTTTTGTGCGCATAACTACGAAAGATCAGATTATTACGGGAACGGGATTGGTGAGCGACCAAGCGTTTTCGGATTGGGAAATATTAAATGTAAGTGGAACCATAAACGTACCTCATGATCAAATACCACATCCTCGGTCTGTTGACCCTGGTCGCGGCGGCTATTAGCGGCATCGAAATATTGGCGATTTATTACGAAGCGCCTACAACCTATCTCTTTTTAGGGAAATTTTGGCTGATGCTCATTCTTTTTGGTTCGAGTATTGCGATGTATTTCCGGATGCGAAGGTTCCGTAAATCAGCGTTACAAGAGGGTAAAAGATAAAATTTATTTAAAATTAAGAGTTGGAATCTTCTTCTTTTTTATAGGGTTCCACAAACCAACTGGCCAAATAACCGGTAAATACCCCAAACAATCCCACCCCAGCGGTCATGAGCACGATAGCGATAAGTCGGCCTTTGGTGGTTACCGGATAAAGGTCGCCGTATCCAACGGTAGTTATGGTTACATAGGACCACCACAGGGCGTCTTCGGCGGTTTTAATATTACTATGGGCAGCGGTTTCTACTTCGAGTATGGCGATGGACGAGAATAATACGAGCATAATCGCAAGAATCACGGCAAACATGAATGTGCCTTTCATATGATTCTTGAAGATATGTTCCACGATATGCGAAATCGAGCGGTAGGCTTTAATTACACGGATGATTTGGATTACGCGGGCTAGCCGTCCTAATCGGAAAATACCATTTGCTGGGATGCTGGCCAAAAGGTCGATCCAGCCCCATTTCATATAGGTTAATTTGTTAGGGGCACGGTAAAAACGGACGCAAAAATCAATAAAGAAAACGACACATGCGATGTAATCGGTATAAATGATGAGTCGATGAACTTCTGGGGGAAGTGTAATAACGGCATCGATAATCAGGATTCCAAGTACATAAAAAGAAAGTACCAATACCAGTAAATTGAGAAAACTCAGTCCATCGTCTATATCATGTCCGGCTATTCTTAAGGTCTTTTTTCTCACATTTCAAAGTTAGGCAATACAAATTATAAACGAAAAAGCCCCATTATTTGGGGCATTTTCATTTTATATATAATCGCATTTACATTCCCATCAGGGTCTTTTTATCTTCGTATTCTTTGCGCAATTTTTGTCGGGCTAGGTTTCCTGTTTTAGATAACAGTATCCCGTTTTCTTTGCTGGTTTCGAGCCATGAATCGGTAGAGTAGACCCAATGCGGATTGTCGGAAACCACAACTCCACTCATGGGAGAACAAATCATGGCAATTTTTTCTTTTATACTGTGGAAGATAATGCTATTATCCACTGTAATCATTGGTGTAAAGTAGAGTTTGAAACGAGCGCCTCTATAATTGGGTAGGTAGGGGTTGATCTTCCGACCCAATTCTGCTTGTTGAAAGACCATGTCGATGAGCATGTCGTACTGCAGAAGTACATCGGCATAGGTTTTTTCGTCTTTAAAAAGACCTGATTCGTAGTAGTGTTGAATTTGATATAAAGTTGAATATAATGTTTCATAGCCCCAGATTTCGTGTGATGTTACTTTTAAATATTTTTCTGCCAATCTTACGTACTGACTTTCACGGTCGGTGCTTCCTTCGAAAACAGATTTGTTAAAGGCGGGATCTTTGAGAAATTCTCTTTGCCAAATAAAGTTTTTGAAGGCGGCAAGTTTGGGAAACCACATATAATAGAAGAAGGGAATTTCCTTTGCTCCATAGGTAATTTGTGAATGCGGGTGAAATATACAATGATCAATACGAGCTTCCAATTCCCCGAAAAAATCATTTGAAGTATAGGTTTCAAAGTGCAGGGGTTTCACCTCAACGGTGAGCATATTGCTATTGGTATTGGAAAACTGACTGAGATCGATATCGAGTTCTCGTGCTATTTTTATCATTTCATCGGCGCGCAAGGCAGAAGGATTTCGAATTCTGCGGTATGCGGCGTCTTCAGAGATAGAAAGTAAGTCGGCCATAAAAGCGGCAGTGCGGATGCCCATGCGTTTAGTTTTGTCGTTCAATTGTTGGGTAAAGTTGTCTATCATATAAATAATATTAAGTGTTTGATATTTAAAACACATTTTTTGCTCCTTGCACCCAAAGAGTTGCGAAAAATGCAAAAAGTATTTTTTGGGGGAAGCCATACTTGCGGTATTTGCCAAGGATTCAAAATGGGGACTTCGGAACTTTGAAGTACATTAAAATCAACATATTATGAATCATAATTACTATCAAAAAACACGCAGGGAATCGGGATTTTTTTGGGCCTTATATAATAAGGTATCGAGAAAATACGAATCGATTTTAACACACAAGGAAAGTCCTTTTAAGAAGGTGCTTTTATTTTTTATTGGGGGAATTTTATTTACGCCGGCGCTTTGGTCTCAGAGTTTCTTGGAGGAAATGAATGCTCGTTTTAGGTATGTACAACCGAAAGACGGGCCCCTTATTTCGAGTTTTATACCTATGGTAAACTTGGATGGCATGGGAGGTCAGCAAGATTCTGATACATCAAACTACGAAACTTCCCAAGAAACCCTACGTTTGGCATTATTGCAGCAGTATGGAATTGCCCATTACGATTCCATGCGTTTGATTTACGAGGCCCGACAACAGCAGTTTTTGGCGAATGGGGTTATTGCTTTGGGGATAGTGGATATGCGCTATCAAGATGTAAATCCGTTATTGGAACAGGAAGGTCGAATCACAATCGGCGATGATTCCAGTTTCCGATTTAATTTGAACGGGTTTACCGAGTCGGTATATTTAGAGAAATATCTGTTATCGGTAGTGAGTCCCATTGAACGTTTGCGTTCAGATGTGGTTTTTGCGGTTTTAGATTCTCAATTGGTATTGAGTAATTTTCACGATTGGAAGAATATGAATTGGATGTGGGTTTCTGGTGATACCCGTATACATATCGATTGGAATGTTCCATTTATGCTTCCCAAAACAGGTGCAGGCGGACCCATCGTGGGTACTTTGCAATGCGAGCTTGCAGAAAATAATGAACGGTCTCGGTTGTTTGAAACCCCTTGGTATTTGAGTGCGGGTCGTTTGGGATTATTGGCAAACTTTAAGTTGTTCATGAATTTCCCCAATGGATCGGCTCCTGATTTATTGGCGCAAAACGATCTGAGTGTTCACTATTATATCGACGCGGTTAAACCTTCAATGAAGGCAATGTACACGGTGCATCTGGGATATGGAGAGTTTGGAAAGGTGAGAACGTGCATGGAACGTCCAATCATTATTGTGGAGGGTGTTGATTATGGATATCCCGGATATCCTGCTGGATTTAGAGATCAAAAATATGGAGAGAATGGATATATCGATTTATTAAAGGGCAAGAATTGGGATGTTCCTTCTCAAATTTGGAAGAATTGGGAATCCATTAGTCAAGGACCTGTAGCCATTGAGCGTTTGCGGAAAGCAGGATTTGATATTGTATATGTAGATTTTTGGGATGGCGCTCAAGACATGAACAACAATGCCGAAGTCTTAATTGGAGTGATAAAAAAGGTGCAACAGCAAATGTGCGCCCGTGAGATTCATGTTTTGGGAGTGAGTATGGGAGGCGTTATTGCAAAAAGAGCAATCCGACAAATGGAGAATCGAGGAATTTCACATTGCATTGTGAGTTTTACCAGTTTTGATGCTCCCCATCAAGGGGCTAATTTGTCTTTGGGATTGCAGAATGTAATCAAATATTATAAAGGTACTTTAAGAGTTTGCGACGATTTGCATCATCGTATTATCCGCAGAACTGCTAGCGAACAGCTTTTGGTAAACCATGAAACTTCCAGCTATAGGGAGGCAGGGTTGCGTCGTTTATGGGTGCGCGAAGATAGTTTGTTTGGGGGATATCCTGAAAAGCCTTGGTTGTTTGCGATCTCTAACGGAAGTTCAAAAGGGACCCGTGCAAATATGAATTTCAGTTCGACTGAAAAATTACAGCCTGGTATGCCATTGATGCGTTTGCAATTAAAAACGATGTTGTTATTTGGATGGGTAAACAATTATTTGGTAGATATTTATGCGGAAAATTTTTACGATCGCAAGCACAATGCCTATTACAATGGAAGAATAAATATGGGTCGGAAATTTTATTCACATAAAGATAATTTATTATGGGATCATGTACCAGGTTCGATGATGAAGCAATTCCAAATTTTTGAGCATTTAGGAAAAACGATGTTTTTGAAAAATGGTTTTTTGAGCGATCAAAGTTGTTTTATTCCAACTGTTAGTTCGTTGGATTTAAAGTCAACAGGTTTGAATCTTCAAAATATCGTTGAAAAGGATTTTGCTGTGAATACAGGAGATATGTCACAAGTATTGAGTAACGATATGCAAACGCCGTTTCAGCGTGTGTATATTCCTGAAGCAAATCAGGAGCATATAAAACTTGACACCAGTAAAGGTGGAAATATAGATTGGTTGATTGCACAATTATCAGATGTATCAGGGGCTAATGATGTACATACCGTTTTGGAAGATTATAACTTGAGAAGTCCGCATAGTCGGAATTTAAAAGGACTTACCGTTGCCAAAAAAGGCATGTTTGAATTAAACGGTGTGGGTACCTTTCCTGCTTGGTCGAGAGCAGATAGTTTGTTGGCCGGAAGTGCTCAGGAGCGCGTATTTTATGCAGGAGATTGTGCAGGAGCGCGTTTTTCGGTAAGAGATAGTGGGTTATTTATTATTGGGAAGCATGTGCAAGCAACCAAGTTTATTTTAGGTGGAAACAGTGTTTTTGAGGTTAAACATTCGGGAGAGTTGCGTATTGTGAAGGGTGGTAACCGGATGGTTTTGAAATCGGGTACCGAATTGCATTTAAGCGACGATGCCGTTTTGCGCATAGAAGATGGGTCGCAATTAATTGTTGAAAGTGGAGCGGTTTTGCGTATTTCTGATCGAGCAAAAGTGTATGTTCAAGGTTCAGCGGCGCTGTTTCACGTGAAAGGACGTTTGATTTTAGACAGTGGTGTGCGTTTTCAACCTATTCCCGGCATCGACGGCGTTGTGGGGTTAGTGAAGTTTACGAATGTGGGTTATGGTTTTGGAGATGCGCAAGTTGAGGCTTATGGAGCACGCATGATTTTTGAAGGAAATGGCAAGAACGGTGCACGTTCTTTGCAAGTGGAAGGTGCTGTTAGGTTTCCTGAAGTTGGTGCCGGGAAGGATTTGACCCGATTAGATATCACCCGTTCGGTAGTATGCTTTGGTCCTGCAAGCAGGGCTTATTTCAAAGGACGTGTATCTGTGACTGACTCCCGTATGGAGCCTGTAGAATGGAGTAATGCCTATTGTGGTGGGTTTCATTTTGTAGGAAATCAAGGTCGTTTTGAGAATTTGGAATTCTATCGTCAAGATACGGCATTGTATTACGAACAACAAGGTTCCAATGCCATTTCTACTATAAAGGGAATTTCATTTGCGGAATGCCTGGTGGGATTTCACATTGAAACCAGTTTTATGCATGTTAGTCGCATGTTGTTTGAATCCAATGAAATTGGACTTTCTATGCATAATATTTGGAAAGAGGGTGTTATTGAGCAATCTAAATTTTATAAGAATCAAATAGCGGTAAAGGCGAGTAATACCGCAGAGACCTATGGCCAATTATTGAGTTTGAATAATGAATTCTATGAAAACCACAAGGGTTATGCCTTGAACAAGGTGACTGCGTTTTTAAATTGCCATCATTTTGGTGGGAATGAAAGCGGAATTATTGCTACGGAGTCTTCATTGCGTTTAGACGGAGCTTTGGTATTGGAAAGTGCATTGTTAAATCGGAAGTTCAGCGCTGGATTGAATGTATTCACCAATCAAACGGGGTCTGCCATTGAATTGGATCATAGTGAGATTTGGGCAAACGGATCCAATTATTTTCATAATAATAGGTCTACGTATAAGGGTCAGGCATTCATTGCAGGCGATTATCGTTTGGTTAAGTCCGCAAGCTATTTTGATCCAAGCTCTGGAAGGGTTCATTTGGGTAGCAATCGCTTTTTCCCTTCCCATGCTAAGTTTATAGCCGACTCCTTGAATGGGCAATATATACGTTTAAAACATAATGGATTTCCACTCCTTGCAACGGCCAATTTAATGAAAGTCTATGAAGGAGCTACGTGTGCAATTGAACGGGATCCAACCGATGTTTTAAGTGCCAAATACCTTGTTGATGAAAAAGAAGAAGATGCCAATTTCCCCAAATCAGATGGAAGTGCTATGGTTATTGGAGGAAGTGGAAAGTTGAAGGTGAATGTGCAGGATGCCGAAGTTTGGATTTATGCAACCAATGGAGTGTTATTAAAGCGCGCAAAGGTATCAGAGGAGATGCGAGAATTGATCGTACCAACTGGTTTGTACTTTGTACATGTTGAAGCTACGGATATTAATCGCACTGAAAAGGTATTTGTTGAGCCTTAAGTGGGCAATATTTGATACAGTTAAGATATTACACACTGCGCGTTCGCGCGCAGTGTTGTAAATTTGAAGGATGAAAATTACCTTTTGGGGTGCAGCACAGCAAGTAACGGGAAGTATGCATTTGTTAAATTTGGAGAGCGGCACCAATGTATTGATAGATTGTGGGTTGGATTACGAGAATCGAAAAGAGTTTGAAATGCAGAATGCCAATTTTCCATTTGCAGCATCAGATATAGATATTTTGATATTGACGCATGCACATATTGATCATTCGGGCAACGTTCCAAATCTGATTAAACAAGGTTTTGCGGGGCATATAATATGTTCGGCTCCTACCTTAGAATTGAGTGAATATTTGTTGCAAGACAGTTTAAATATTCAGATGATGGATATTCGTAAAAGACGCAAACAATATTACCGAAATAAGAAAAAAAACAAAGTCAAAGGGTCGATCCCCAATGCCTTGTATACCAAGAGACATATTGAAGATATGCTCGATATGGCAGTAGTATTAGGCCCTGGTCAAACATGGTCTTTTGGCGACGATTTAACAATCACATTAAGTCCGGCAGGGCATATTTTAGGTGCCATGAGTGCCACATTGAAAATCACAGAAGAGGGAGAAGTGAAGACGCTAGGCTTTACTGGAGATTTGGGAAATTACAATTCTAAATTAGTTCCAGATCCTATTCCAATGGAAGGTTTGGATTACTTGGTTTCGGAAAGCACATACGGTGGACGCAAGCATTTTACCGATAGCCGAAAAGCGGAGGAAATGTTATTGGAAGAAATTTTGGATACTTGTGTAAAACGCAAGGGCAAATTGGTAATTCCTGCGTTTAGTGTGGGCAGAACACAAGCGATACTATTTACTATTCATCAGTTGTATAAAGACGGTAAAATGCCTAATGTAAAAGTGTTTACAGACAGTCCATTAGCCATTAAATCCACCCGTATATATCAACATAATATTGAACATTTGAACGAAGAAGCCAAAGAATTTCAGCGTAAACATGGTTCGTTGTTTAATTTTCCTTTATTACATGTGGTAGAAGACGATCGAGAAAGCGAGTATTTAAGTGTTTTACCCGAACCATGTATCATCGTGTCTGCTGCAGGGATGGTAGAAGGCGGTCGAATACAGATGCATGTTCGCAATAATATTGGCAGTGATCAGAACACCATTTTAATTGCTGGATTTTGTGCAGAGGGTACCCTTGGAGATCGTTTGTTGAAAGGACAGGGTTTCGTTGAAATTAATCGCAAGGAACGTCCGGTATTTGCAAAAATTGGTCGTACAGACGTATTCAGTGCACATCCAGATCATCCGCAATTGTTAGGGTATTTTGAAGAAACCCGTAAAAAAGGACATCTAAAGAAACTCTTTTTGGTGCATGGTGAAGAAACCCAAATGAAGGCACTTGCTGCTGATATTAAAGGGTTGGATGAAGTATATACGCCATTAAAAGGACAGTCGTTTTATCTTTAATGCTACAAAGTTCTCAGTATATAACTGCCTTTCATCTTTGGGATGTGGTCCTATACGGGTTCTTGATCTTCTTGCCTCTGATTTTATGGGGATATGGTGGATTTACATGGCTTAAACGGTGGATTTTCGAGCGTCTGGATCTTCGGAGGAAGGGAGCTTTGCCTAACTTGTTGGTGGGTAATTTGAGTGTGGGAGGTACGGGTAAAACGCCCATGGTTTTGTTTTTTATTGAGGCATTTTCGTCCGAGCGATTGGCGGTCTTATCCAGAGGTTACGGTCGAAAGACTCGAGGTTTTAAGGCGGTTGAGGCTGGTTCTACCGCTTTGGATGTAGGTGACGAGCCCTTAGAGGTATTTCATTCACAATTAATGGCGCCGGTTCGTGTTTGTGAGCGGCGACTAGATGGTATTGAGGCGATTAAGCAAGAGCAATTGGCTGACTGGATAATATTGGATGACGGGTTTCAACATGTGAAGTTACGAGCAGATAAAAATGTGATTTTAAGTGATTTTCATCGTCCTTTTTGGAAAGAAAGATTCAGTCTACCAATAGGTAATTTGCGTGAATTCTCCGGTGCTTTGAAAGATGCAGACGCCTTGATAATTACCAAATGTCCTAAGAACTTGGGAGAGGAAGAAGGATTTGCTTATTTGGGCCCTTTGAAATATGAAAAAAACAGGGTGTTCTTTGCGCATTATAAGCAAACAGAACCCCAAATTTTCCGCGGAAGTCACGAAAATCAAGTTATCTACAGGGCGATTTTAATAACTGGGATTGCCCAACAGGGTGGAATGTCGGATAAATTGGGTTCTTGGCAAATTGTGCAACATTTGAGTTACCGGGATCATAAGGTCTTCAAGCTTAGTGATGTTCACTATTGGTTGAAAACCTGTAAGGAAAGGGCGGTAAATTCGCTCATATTTACCCGTAAAGATGTGCAACGGATATTGGGAAATGGCCTAATAGATGTGCTACTTAATGAGGGCATTTGTATTTATGAAATCCACACAGAAGTGGAAATATTATGGAACAGAAAAAAGGAATTATTGCGACTTATTCATCCTTGAAAAACGGATTTTTAGTCTATTTATGGGTATTCTTAGCCTTTGGAATGTCTGCATGCAGGCCTTCTGAAAATATCATGTATGAGAAATTTTTAGATGTGGATCCAAGAGCATGGAACTGGGATGCAGGCAAGTCATTCAGTTTTGAAATTGAAGATGAGGCACATTACTACAACCTCCTTGCGGGGTTGCGCATTACATCTGAATATGCGTATTCTAATATTTGGATGTTATATACTTTGAAGGGACCTGATGGATTTTACCGAAAAGATCAATTTCAATTGGTATTGTCGGATAATATCGGACGTTGGAAGGGTAAGGGAGTGTCTAATTTGATTTCCTTTCAGGAGCCCTTTTTAAGTCAGATACGCTTTAAGAAAGGCACCTATACCTTAACTATATTCCAGAACATGCGCGATGAAAACTTAAAGTCCGTGAATAATTTGGGATTGCAAGTAGTTAAGGGGCAATTGATATTATAAAAATGCAATAATGAAAAGAGGAGAAAGATATGGTAGTGAAGGGATATGCGTCGGCATTGCACGGAGTGAATGCAACGACGATTACGGTAGAAGCAAATGCAAGCACCACGCCTGAGTTTGCAACATTTATAATTGGTTTACCAGATGTATCGGTAAAAGAGAGTCTGTTTCGTTGCGATGCGGCGATACGCAATAGCGGTTACGATGCCATTCGTCAAAAGGTGGTTATTAATTTGGCACCCGCTGACATTCGAAAGGAAGGTAGTGCCTATGATTTACCTATCGCTATTGCCATGTTGGCAGCATCTTTTCAAATTTCGCAAGATCGTTTATCGGATTTTATTGTTATGGGAGAATTGGGCCTTGATGGGCGCCTGCTGCCCATAAAAGGAGCTTTACCCATTGCCATTCAAGCTTTAAAAGATGGATTTAAAGGATTTATTCTTCCTGAAGAAAATGCTAAGGAAGCGGCTATTGTTAAAGATCTGGTGGTCTATGGAGTAAAGAATTTGCGCGAGGCCGCGGCATTTCTTCATGGAGGAAATAATTTAACCCGAACAGTTGTGGACCCTAGGGGTGATTTTGAACAGGCTTTGAATGACTATGATGTCGATTTTTCAGATGTTCAGGGACAGGAAAATATCAAGCGTGCAATGGAAATTGCAGCTGCCGGGGGGCATAATATTTTATTATTTGGCCCGCCTGGGTCTGGGAAAACTATGTTGGCACGACGCCTGCCTACGATAATGCCACCACCTACCCTCTATGAAGCATTAGAAACTACTAAGATTCATTCGGTAGCCGGTAAAACCGGCATAAATTCGGGTTTGATGGCAGTGCGACCCTTTCGGTCTCCGCACCATACCATTTCGGACGTGGCCTTGGTAGGTGGCGGCAATAATCCGCAGCCGGGTGAGATTTCATTAGCGCATAATGGAGTATTGTTTTTAGATGAAATGCCTGAATTTAAGCGTTCGGTGTTGGAGGTTTTGCGACAACCACTGGAAGAACGTAAGGTTACAATTTCACGATCTCGTTGGTCGGTTGATTATCCGGCATCGTTTATGTTGGTGGCTAGTATGAATCCCTGTCCCTGTGGGTATTTCAATCATCCAAGTAAGTCTTGCACCTGTGCTCCGGGCAGTATTTCGCGTTATCTCAATAAGATTTCGGGTCCATTATTGGATCGCATAGATATTCATTTAGAGGTTATGCCGGTTACCCATGAGGAATTGACTTTGCGGAATAAATCGGGAGAGAAAAGCGAAACGATTCGGGAGCGCGTTATCCAAGCTCGTAAAATTCAAGCGGAGCGTTATGCTGAATCCAAGGGGATATATAACAATGCCATGTTACCAAGTAATCGCATCGCTGAATATTGTCAGATTCCGGTTGCTGGCCAATTGCTTTTGAAGAGTGCCATGCAAAAACTGAATTTAAGTGCCCGAGCGTATGATAAAATTTTGAAATTGAGTCGTACAATTGCAGATTTGGCTGGCAGTGTCAATATTGAGGTGGCTCATTTGGCAGAGGCAATTCACTTCAGAAGTTTGGATCGAGAGGGGATGGGAAATCCGATGGGTTGAGCTGGAAATATTGAGACCGAAGAGTACGTTTGGTATAGAAGGTATTACGGGAATGCATGGTCGATTGGCATACCCGCAATCGTTTTGGCTATATTTGCAATATGGAAGGATTAACCGCAGTACTTTATGAAAAGAAGGGCGCTATCGCGTATGTAACATTGAACCGTCCGGAGGTTTTTAACGCCTTTGATGAAAAGCAGAGCTATGATTTACAAGCAGCATTAAAGGAAGTTAAGAAAGATTCAGAAGTTCGGGTAGTGGTATTAACGGGAGCGGGTAAGGCTTTTTGCAGCGGTCAGGATCTGAAAGCAATTGCTGGGTCGAAAAATCGTTCTCTGTCTGATAGTTTATACAAGCGATACAATCCAATAATTAAGGCTATGAGGGAGCTTCCGAAACCTATAATTTGTAGATTAAATGGTGTTGCTGCTGGAGCTGGTGCCTCTTTGGCTTTGGCCTGTGATTTTATTGTTGCTCATGAAAATGCATCCTTGATTGAGGTCTTTGTAAATGTCGGTTTGGTTCCAGATTCCGGAAGTTCCTACTTTTTACCCAAGGCGGTGAGTCCAGCAAGGGCATTTGAGATGGCAACAATGGCTCCTAAAATTAAAGCGGCCCAGGCCCTAGAATGGGGACTGATTAATAGAGTGTGCACCGATGATAATTTTGATACGACCATAGCACAAATTGCCGAATACTATGCTTCTGCGCCTACGAAAAGTATTGGAATGATCAAACAGATGTTAAATAAAGCGTCAAGTTCTGATTTGGACACGATGTTGCAGTATGAGGCGTATTGTCAAGAAATTGCCGGTCGCTCAGAGGATTATAAAGAAGGGGTTGCCGCTTTTAATGAGAAGCGTAAGGCTGAGTTTACAGGTAAGTAAGACGGCCTTTGGGGGCAGCCTTCGGTTTGCTTTGACGCTTCGCTGATTTGCTACAATGCGTAATAAACTTTATAATTTTTTACGGGTCACACAGTAATTTCTTGAGGTATGAATAGCATAAAATCGAGGTAGGGCTAGAGGGACTTATTCGCTTGCTTTTTTCGCTTTTTAATGCTCATTTTGTAATTACGTGATTCACTTGGTACGTTTTTTTACTGTAATATGTAATACTCAATTTATACGTTTAGATCTCACGTTGTTCGTGTTTAAGATCCTTAAGTTTTACGAAGTTGAGATTATTGGGCGAGGGACCACAGGGTTTCGTTCACGGCAGCGAGGCTGGCGCCCATGAGAGCGGCAATGAGGATTTCGGGCAGGGTATGGGCTTTGAGTTTGTAACGAGAGTAACCGATGATAGTGGCGCCAATTACGAAAATATATAAGAAGAGGTGCGGGGGCATATTCGGAAGGATTTCTTTAAAGGAAATACCGTTGCTGCCATTTTCGCGGTGAATATCTAAAAACAGGGCAAAAGCACTGAAAGATAATACGTGGATGCTGATTTTAAAATTCCATTTATTGAAGAGCCATTGCAGCCATAAACTTAAAAGTATGAGTTGATTCCACAAGTGAAAATTACCACTTTCATTGGTTGCATATATAATTCCTGAAAATAAAAGTGCACTCACCATCGCCGCTACTGCGGTTTGTCGGCGGTGTTGTAAATTGGGAATTTCGATAGATTCAAATCGCTTGTATTTTACCATAAGAGCAACAAAAACCAGGGGTAAAATACTGTGACAAACCAAGGATAATAAAACAACGGGTGCGAATGGCAATTGTCCTTCAGACCATGCAATTATGCCGGTTCCAATTGTAGCCCACAATGCGGGATAGGTAAGATAAGAAATGATTTTCATTGCGATGGATTGGGGATGTGAAGATACACAATTTTATCTATTGGGAAATCGCATAAGGCCAGCGTCTGTTTAATTAAAATATCGAAGAAATGCCAAAAATAAAACGGAATGCAAGATTGGATTCCTTTTCGAGGGTATGACTGAGAAAAACGGGTAGGTCAATACGCAGCACGATTGGGCGGGTTTTCTGGAGGATTTTTCGGGTAAACGGTTTGGCAAGATTTTGAAGGTGGATGAGGGTTCCTATACCCACATCGCTAAGGATTTGACTTAAATACAGGGGATAATGAGTGTTTACACCGGTATAATTTGAAGGATTACGTTGGGTTAACGAGTTAAGAATAGAAAAACCCGCATCCGCAAAAATATAGGGTTCAAGCCGCAG
>CBFHGY010000036.1:0-20135 GCA_965655465.1 Bacteroidia bacterium
CAAAGTATTCAATCACACCTTATATTAAGTGGCTTCCAACAATATCGTTATATTACAGAAGCACGAGAAAATGGAGCACGGTATATTGCAACAGATAAAATCACCCGTTTACCCTTACAATACGTTCACCAAATAAATCCAAAATGGCAACTTCAATTAAGTACGGATATTCATTTTCTAGAGCGAAATAATGCTTACAATGAAGCCAAGACCGAACATTTAATTAATCCGAGCGACATACAAATTGCGGCAAATTATCGACTTATCGACAATCGAAAAAATATTTTCACTCCGCATCACATGTTGCTCTTTATTGGAGGTAGCGGCAAACTGCCAACTGGAAATTATCAAAGTCGCGATTCTGATAAACGATTATTGCCCATGCAATTACAAGCGGGCAACGGGTCCTATGCACTCGGCTTACAAGCTATTTTTTCATATCGGTACCGAACTTGGGGATTCAATTCTATGGCTCAAACCTTGCATAATACTACCAATGAATTGTCTTACCAGCAAGGTGCGCAATATCAAGGGTCAGCAGGTATAAACAAGGTAATTACCCTTAAATCTAAGTGGATTTTAATCCCACAGATTGCCTATAATATGCAACATTTCCAAAACGATAAACAGTATAAACAAAACGTTGCTTATTCTGGGGGCAATATCCAAAGTATTCAAATTCAATTAGAAGCGGTGTATCAATCATTATATCTAATGGCTCAATATCAAATTCCTCAGCGAATTCAAATTCCAACCGGTGCACCCAAAATACAATCAAGCTTTCAAATCAAATTGGGATATTTAATTACTCGAGCAGAGGATCGCTTAGAAAGCATGCAAGTGAAATAGTCGAACTGACTTTCGTGGCTTTTTAGTAATTTTGCCTTAATTATGGCAACTACAGCAGATGTATCCGTAGGCAGTTTTATACGCTACAATGGCGAATTGTGTCAGATAACCGAGTGGCAACACCGTACCCCTGGCAATTTACGCGCTTTTTATCAAGCAAAAATGCGTCGTGTAAAAGATGGCAAAGCCGCAGAAAACCGTTTCAGAAGTGGAGAAACCGTTGAATTATTGCGCGTTGAAACACATGATTTGCAATACCTATATGAAGAAGGCGAATCGTTTGTATGCATGAATAACGACACGTACGATCAAATTCCAATTGCTAAGCATTTGTTCGGAGATGGCGCTAAATTCATGAAAGAAGGGGATACCGTTACCATTGCATTCGAAGGTGAGACCGCAGTATCGGCCGATGCTCCTCAAAACGTCGTTTTGGAAGTTACTTATACGGAGCCCGGTGTTAAAGGCGATACGGCAACAAATACGTTAAAACCCGCTACCGTAGAAACAGGTGCACAAGTTATGGTTCCATTATTTGTGGATATCGGCGAAAAAATCAAAATCGACACGCGCACAGGAACCTATATGGAGCGTGTAAAATAACAATCCCTCGTTATGATACAACTACTTTCCCCAGAAGAGGCCTTTTTGGCTCCACCTGAAAGTGATTTAACCACCCTTGAAGGCTCTAAGGTTGCGATTCAATTGCTTCCTTATGAGCATACATCAAGCTATCACGAGGGTTCTTACAAAGGACCTATGGCCATTGTAAGTGCTTCTCATTACGTAGAATTCTATGATGAAGAAACAGACTCTGAATGCTATAAGAGTACTGGGGTGGCAACGCTACAAGAATTATCATTTGATGGAATAGTGGATGCCGATGCCATACAACGTATCAAAGATCAAACTCTAGAACTTTTAAACCTCAATAAGTTTGTAATATCTTTAGGTGCCGAACATACCGTTACTGGAGGAATTATTCAAGCTTTTAAAGAAAAACACACCGATTTCTGCCTTTTACAAATTGATGCCCACTCAGATTTGCGCATTGCATATCAAGGCAATCCCTATTCACATGCTTCCGTAATGGCTCGAGTACATGAAATGGATGTTCCGTTGGTGCAAGTGGGTATTCGTGCTCAATGCAAAGAAGAGTCCGATTTGATCAAATCTTCAGGAAATATCACCACTTTCTACGCCCATCAAATTCACCAAAATCCAAATTGGATTGAAGATTGTATTGAAGCGCTGGGTCCGAATGTATATATTAGCATTGATGCGGATGGTTTTGACCCTGCTGTTGCCCCTGCAGTTGGAACCGCAGAACCTGGCGGACTTACTTGGTTTCAAGGCCTAGATCTGCTTAAAGCCGTTGCTAAAAGCAAACGTGTGATTGGCTTTGATATCGTAGAAATTGCGCCTAGAGAATCCGATACCCTAACAGAGTTTACCATGGCCAAGTTGTGCTATAAACTCATGAACTACCTACATCAATACAACCAAATTTAAAATGCTCGAAAACAGAATCTACCTCGATAATGCCGCTACCACCCCCATGGATCCTGCGGTTATAGATGCAATGATGGACGTAATGAAAGAACATTATGGCAATCCAAGCTCAACCCATGGTCATGGCCGAAAAGTTAAAAATATCATAGAAGAATGTCGCAGTCAAATCGCAAAATGGCTTAATTGCAAACCTTCTGAAATATTTTTTACTTCCGGTGGAACCGAGGCAGATAATCTTGCACTTCGAGGTGCAGTTAACAAACTCGAGATCGATGCCATCATTTCGTCCCCAATCGAACATCATGCCGTTACACATACGGTTGAAGAACTTGCCACAAAAAACAATCTTCCGCTTCATTGGGTAAAAGTCAAAGAAAATGGCCATATCGACCTTCAGCACCTTGAAGACCTGTTGCAAAAATGTAAAAAACCCTTGGTTAGTTTAATGCATGCCAACAATGAAATCGGTAATATGATCGATATCGAGGTTGTAGGAAATTTAGTACATCAGTACAATGGCATTTTCCATTGTGACACGGTTCAAACTATGGGTCATTATTCTTTTGATTTAAGTACCGATTCGGTAGACTTTATTTGTGCGGCAGCCCATAAATTCAATGGTCCTAAAGGAGTTGGGTTTTTATATATGAATAAAAAACACCGCATTCCTGCTGAAATCACGGGTGGTTCACAAGAACGCGATATGCGTGGTGGTACTGAAAATGTTTATGGAATAGTAGGCATGACCAAGGCCTTAGAAATTTGCCATTCCCATCTGGAGGAAAAGAAAGCGCATATTCAATCGCTTAAAAAAACCATGATGGAATTACTCATTGAAAAAATCCCAGGAATCGAATTTAATGGCGATCCTGAAGGTCAGAGTTTGTATACGGTTTTAAGCGCTTCATTCCCAGAATCAGATGCCGGTTCGATGTTGTTATTTAACTTAGACCTTTCAGGCATTTCCGCTAGTGGGGGTAGTGCGTGTTCGAGCGGTGCTGTTGGTGGAAGTCATGTTATACAAGCCATTAAACCGCAAACAGCGAGAACAACCGTACGTTTTAGTTTTGGAAAATTCAATACCCTGAAGGATATTGAAACTACCGTTGATAAACTCACCCAATGGTACGGCGTAAATGCCACTTCTCCCCTTTAATTTTGCGCCCTGATGCCAACCTTGTACATCACTAGGAAAGCCCATTTCAATGCGGCACACCAACTTTGGAACTCCAACTTATCCAAAGAAGAAAACCTCAGCTTATTTGGAAAATGTGCCAACCCGCACTTTCATGGTCATAATTTTGAATTATTCGTTTGTGTAAAAGGCAAACCCAATCCGAAAACGGGATTGGTAATGGATTTAAAAGATTTAAAAAAAATCATAGAAATAGAAGTCATTGAACCACTTGATCATCAAAATCTAAACCTTGATGTACCTTGGCTTGCGGGAATTATGCCTTCAATTGAAAATGTAGTTGTTGCCATTTGGCAGCGAATAGCCGATAGATTACCCGAAGGAGCAGAATTGCATAAAATCACGCTTTGGGAAACGCAAAATAACTTTGTAGAATATTACGGCGAAGATTAATTTTCAGTAAATCGCTCTCCGCGCATTTCAGGCCATAGAAAGCGCATCAGGGATAGCTGAAATGCAAATAGCAAACCAAATAACAACATTTGGGGCGTTTCTGAAGAATCAATTAAATTAACCCCTAATTGGGAAATACGCAATCTAAATCGTATCAATAGACTTGCAACCAATATGGCACTCGCAATCATAGAGGTTAAACATAATACAAATTGAATTCGCACCCTCCTCGCGAAAAAAATAGCAATTAGTGGGGTACCCGAAAGAATTAACAGCAAGCTTAGATGCACATAATTCGTAACCCAAAATGGTTTACTAATTCCATTTTCAATATACGCACTGCACCAAAACTGTGAAAATTCTAAATAAATCTCCTCTCCTTCCCGATAACTTAATTCATTGGCGATTGGATTTTGCATCAGAAAAATAGACCCTACTACAAAAATCAAAAACAAGTACAGTGTGGGAATTCTTAATATCATAGTATTTATACTTCGTTGGGAGAAATATTTAATTGAACCCGAATCGTAGTTCGCTTAAATGCAGCACTTTCTTTTACAAAAATCAATCCCTGATGATAATCTTCCACGATCCGTTTTGCCAGTGAAAGCCCCAAACCCCAGCCCCTTTTCTTTGTGGTGAATCCGGGCTTGAAAATATCTTTAGCTTGACCCCGATGGATTCCTTTTCCGGTATCACTTATATCCAAAAAAACTTTTGATCCCTTTACTTCTACCATACAATATAATTTCCCGCTCCCTTCCATGGCATCCACACTATTCTTAACGAGGTTTTCAATTACCCATTGAAATAAATTCACATTCATTCTCACTGGGATTGGAACTTGTGGAATATCCCAATCGAAAGCAACCCCACGACCAATGCGAGATTCCATATACTCCAGTGACTCTTGAACGGCAATTCCAAAGTCTGTAATCTTTAGAACGGGCTCTGATCCAATTTTTGAGAAACGCTCGGTAATGATTTTCAGCCGATCGATATCTTTTTTCATTTCATCTGCGGCATTTTCTGGAATTATCTCATTCTCTATACAAGCTACCCAACCCATTAAGCTGGAAATGGGGGTACCCAACTGATGGGCGGTTTCTTTTGCCAATCCAACCCAAACCTGGTTTTGTTCTGAGCGTGTTGAATAAGAAAAAGCCGAATAACTTACCAATACAAATAAGGCTACTATACAAAGCACAACATAAGGATAGTATTCCAACTGCTTTAAAACACTGCTCTTACCATAATATACGTGATAAACAGTATTTTCATCTACAGGTACTCGGATGGGTTCGTTTTCTTCCGTAAATTGTTGCAGTTTCTGTAATAATGCATCTTCACTCAAGGGAGTTTTGTCGTTTCCTATATTAATATACTGCAATATGCGACCGGATTCATTCACAAGTATTGCGGGAATGGTTTCATTGGACTGAATAATTTTCAAATGAAAACCTAAATCACCCTGGGAGTCAGGATCCGAAAGAATGCGTTCTGCATCCGCCCAAATTTCCATTTTTTTTGTTTCTTCAATCGCAATTTTATTTACCAAACGTTGCGAAAGATAGAGCGTAAGTATGCTGATGAATACCGCCAACAAAAGCAATATTATCTTTATGAATTTTCGAAGCTCAAAGGCATTTATGTTGCTCTTAATTTTCATTTCTTTGGGTTTCGCAAATGGGAAATGAGCTTATAAAAATCCTTACTTACCTCGTATTCTTTGGCGTAAACATGATTTACATCTGCTTCAAACGTTGTATGCGTCCAGGGTCCACTCGATAAAATCACTCCTGGTTTTATCTTGGGTAAAAAGGCCGAAGAAGCCAATCCTTGGTAACTTACCCAAGTTTTTCTACCAACAAGCACGACTAAAACATTGCGATACAAAACCCGCCAACGTTCTTGCACACAAAACATGATTCCTAAAGGTGAAAATGCAATCAATCCTAAAGCAAACAATATATCAAAAATGCGTTTTCTGCGTTTATTATAAGGCTCATTTAGGGCGTAATGGACTTCTAACGTAAACAATTCACCAGGGTCATTTTTACTGTTTGAACCAATAATAAATTCTCCTTTATTAGGTGCAATTTTCAATTGAATATCGTGATCCGAAAACGAAGACATCGCTTCTATAATTCGGGTATTGGAAACATCTTTAGAACTAAAAATCAAGGTATTTGCTCCATATATCTCAACCACTTCGCTCAATTGACCGATATGACCGATATACCCAGATTCGTTGTTTTCAAAAGGATTTACAGAACCTAATAATTGATGCGAAACTTCACTGTGATTTAATAAGTCAACTATCCGCTTGCTTTCGTCGGCACCCGCAACCAATACAAGACGCTTATGTTGCATACGTGTCATTTCCACATTTCCCAAGTGCAGGCGTTCATAAAACCAGCGTAATAACAAAGTTCCCCCTATGGCCCAAGCACTTCCCAAAGCCAAAATTGCCCGCGAAAATTGCAAATCTTTTGGAAAAAAAGCATAGGCGGCAAAAAGCGCAAAACTTCCCGCTAATGCACCACGAAACACCCGATATGCCCTAAACGGATTATCGTATCCACCAGAAATAAAAACACCTATCAATGTAATACACGTATACACCGGGATATGAATCCAGTAATATTCAGCAGGATAAAAGTTTGGCACGAACTTATGGAATGCTTCCCAGTACCTCGCTATACCGAAATATCCAAAATAAATGACTAAAAAGTCCATTAAAGGCATCCAAATTGAGCTTGCACCTCGCCATAATACTGCCAAGGATGCCCGTAAATAAATAGCAATATGAATCCAAAACGCAAATCGGCCGGCACGTTCCGCAGAATAATGCTTCCTGGCAAAAAGCACCATAGCATTGTAAAATACTTTTACATAATTTACCGATTTTTTCTTCGTGCTTTCTCCCTTGTAATGAATGATGGTAGTGTCTGCAAAATAAACGTTCTTATAACCCGCCAAGGTTATGCGATACGATAAATCGATATCCTCGCCATACATAAAAAACTGTTCGTCTAAAAGCCCAATTTCATCTAAAACAGAAGTCCTTAAAAACATGAACGCACCTGCCAACACATCAACTTCATTCGTATCCCATTCCGATAAATACTTCATGTGATAGGCTCCAAACTCCTTTGATTTTGGGAACAAACTGGCAAGGCCCGACATTTTATAAAAAGCAGCTTTAGGAGTGGGCAAACCTCGTTTGCTTTCTGGCAAGAAACACCCTTTCCCGTCGATCATCCGTACCCCTAATCCGCCCACATCGGCATGCGCATTCATGTAATCGATACATTTTTTCAACGTATCCTCTTGCAAAACCGTATCTGGATTCAAGAGTAAAACATACGGACTGCTGCTCTGTAAAATAGCTTGATTATTGGCTTTAGAAAAACCCAGATTTTCTTTATTGAGGATGCATTTCACCCATGGAAACTTGGCTTCCACCATTTCCATACTGCCATCGACACTATTGTTATCGACCACCCATGTTTCTACATCCAATTGTTGTGAGGCAGCTTCCACCGAATATAAAACCTGCTCAAGGAAGTGCTTAACATTATAATTTACAATAACAATGGATAATTGTGGCATTAGTTTAGTGTATATTGGGTTCTTTGCAGCAAACTGCGACCTAAAGTAATTTCATCTACGTATTCCAACTCTCCTCCAACGGAAATACCGCGTGCAATATTGCTTACGACAATATTAAATTCTTGAAGTTTTTTCGCAATATAATACATAGTGGTATCTCCTTCCACGGTAGCACTTAATGCCAAAATTATTTCTTTGGGATGCTCTTCTTCCGCGCGCTGTAAAAGCAGCTCTATGTTTAAATCACCTGGGCCTACCCCTTCCATCGGTGAAATCAATCCCCCTAAGATATGATAGGTACCTTTAAATTGAGCTGTAGCTTCGATAGCCATTAAATCACTAAAATCTTCAACTACACAAATCAAACTTTCATCCCGGCGCAAATCGGTACAAATTTCACAAAATTCATGATCGCTAACCGTTCTACAACGTTTGCATAAATGAAGATCTGTTTTCAGTTTTAATATAGCCTCCGCCATATGTGCCACTTCAATTTCTGGGCGGTTTAACAGATACATCACCAAACGCAAAGCCGTCCTTTTGCCGATGCCTGGAAATGAGGACAAAGACTCAACAGCCTGTTCTACAATTTGAGAGGTAAACTGCATATCATGCGAAAATAGGTATTAGACGTAGGATTTTACCCGTTTTACATAAAATCAAAGTAACTTTGTGCCAACATGTACGTAGAGGTACTTCAAGCAAAAATCCATAATGTTCGCATAACGCAAACAGAACTGAACTACACCGGGAGTATAACCATGGATATGGACCTGGTTGATGCCGCGGGAATGATCCCAAATCAAAAGGTGCTCATCGTTAATAATAATAACGGGGAACGCTTTGAAACCTACATTATTGAAGGAGAAAGAGGAAGCGGAATAATTGGTCTAAACGGAGCTGCCGCTAGAAAAGGACAAGTGGGCGATGCCCTCATTATCATGACTTTTGTGAGTATGGAAATCCAGGAAGCCCGCTCCTTCAAGCCTACCAATTTGTTTCCTGACTCAAAAAATCGCCTCATTTAATGAATAAAAAAACCATTAGTCGCGTCCTTATGCTCGTCTTGGCGATTGCCGTTTTCGGGTATATTGGTTATAAAACAGATTGGACGGCTACATGGAAAGCTATTCAAGGTGCGCATTATGGCCTCATTTTTATCGGTGCGGCAATTATGGGTCTTGCACATTATATGAGAGCCTACCGTTGGAGCTTATTAAGTTCCACTACCGGATACCCCTTGAATATAACAAGGGCATTTTATTCTGTAATGGCGGGTTATCTGGTAAATGCGGCTACTTCTCGCGGCGGCGAGGTTGTGCGTTGTGCACTAACCGCTAAAAGTGAAAAAGCACCCGTAGAAACTTTAATTGGAACCGTAATCTCCGAACGAATCATAGACCTTATCACGATGGCGTTTATGGCTTTGTTATGTCTATTAATTCAGTTTGATATTCTATCTCAATTCGCATTAGATTTTGTGTGGACCCCCTTAAAAAGCAATGCCCCTCTCTTATTCATGATAATAGCAGGAATCGTTATCAGCTTTTTTGTTGCTCGAAAACTATTTCCCAAAAAAGAATCTAAAAAAGAAGGAATCCTACATAAATTACTTTCTGGCCTTAACAGTGTTTTCCAAGTAAAAGATAAAAAGTCCTTCATTGGACTTTCAGTGGGAATTTGGTTCGCCTATTGGATGAGCATGTATTTGCAATTAGAAGCACTAGAAATCACCCAACACCTTACCATGGGAAATGCACTTGCTGTACTTCTATTTTCTTCTTTAGGAATTATTATCCCTGTTCCCGGTGGTGCCGGAGTTTGGTATTCTATCGCATACGGTCTTACCCTTATTTTTGGATTTACCGAGGGGGATGCTGCAACCTTTGGTATCTTCACCGTAGCCTTTAGCAATATTTTCCATATCCTATTAGGTGGAATCAGCTACGGATTGTTATTTTACGCAGTACAAAAAAATGAATCGGCAAACATCGCATAAAATTTGGCCACTTAACGAATTAGCCCAACGCTCCGCTGAAATAAAAAAACAAGGGAAGAATATCGTTTTTACAAACGGCGTTTTCGATATTCTCCATGCAGGGCATATACATTATTTGGAGGAAACAGCAAGCATGGCTGATTTCTTTATCGTTGCACTCAATAGCGATGAATCCGTACAACGTTTAGATAAATCCCCTGCACGACCCTTGCAATCGCAAGATTCGAGAGCCGCCGTCATGAGTGCCCTCGCTTGTGTAGATGCCGTAGTTATTTTCAATGACGACACGCCAAAGGAAATTATTGAAATGATAACACCAAACATCCTTGTTAAAGGTGGCGATTATGCTATCGATCAAATTGTTGGTGCCAATTGGGTTACACAACATGGTGGCAAGGTTACTACGGTTAACTTTCTACCCGGATATTCAACTACCCGTATCGAACAAAAAATCATCAATACCTTCAAAAGCCACTAACAAATGCTTTATAATCTGTATATCGCCCTCTGGATTGTGGGGATTATATGGACATTCATTTATCTGTGGAAATGGATCCAAGTCGTTCGATTCTTTAATACCCAAAAGGGAGGTTCAAGTAACATACCTGCAAAATCCTTAGAAATTATTTGCACTTTTCGCAATGAAGAGGCTGAATTACCTCGTTTTCTGAATAATTGCTTGGAAATTTTACAAAAAATTCCCGTACAAATCACGCTTGTTAATGACCATAGTGAGGATGGCAGTGAAATACTTATTATAAAGCATCCCGTAAAAAAACATCCCAACTTCCAATATCGTAGTGCACCCAATTCTATAAATGGCAAAAAAGCCTGCTTAGCTTGGGCCGTAAACTTAGAACATACTAATCATGTAATGACTACCGATGCAGATTGTGAAATGGAGACCAAATCTATCGAAGCGCTATTTCATTTCCATTTACAAAACGAGAGTTATTTGAGTCTTGGCTTAATGTGTTTCAAAGGCAATAAACGTCCATTAAGCCAATATCAAATCATTGAAAATACCGCACTTGTTGCGCTCAGCACTTACGATGCATTTCACCATACTCCCACTATGGGGAATGCGGCAAACATGATTTTTCAACGAAAGGCTTTTCAACGAATTGATCCATATAAAGAGCAGCTTTCAGTTGCAGGGGGCGATGATATTTTCCTCATACAAGCCTTCCAAAATGCAGGTTTAAGCATCCATTATTCCAATGATATTCAAACGGCATTGAAGACAACCACTTTAAATACCTGGGAACAACTTTGGCATCAACGCATTCGGTGGGCTAAAAAATCGCAATATCAGCCATTTGGAAAAACGCAGAAATCGCAAATATTCCTGGTACTGTTTCTCTTTTATTTATGGGGGATATCCTTTTTTATGGGGTTTACCACAATGTATGTTTTACCCTTTTCATGTTGGTTGCTTAAGATTGGAGCAGAAACCCAAATACTGGGTGCGCTTTTCAGAAAAATCCCCGGTTCGAAACCCAAATTTCATTCTATCATTTTGGCAAGCCTTATCCAATCTCTTTTCATTCCGCTTATTGCAGTGGGTCAATTTTTTGTTCCGGTGCAATGGAAAGGAAGAAAAATCTAATACACAATACGAAAACACGATAAATTTCGCTTATCTCCTTTCTATAAAAATTTGCATTTGCTTTATTGTAAGCCAAACTTGTAACCTCCGTGCACAGTGTAATTATTCGGATCCTCTTAATCAAAAAATCCCCGAATACCTGCAAGGAGATACTTCCTTATTCCAAATAACCGCAGGCGGCATTCAAAGCAATTCACCTACCCTGAGTGCGCACTCCTTTCAGCTATGGATTCCGTGTACCAACTTAAATAAAGACACACAGGTTTGGGAATTTAATTTGGAATTGGGAATCAATACCTCTTCGTTAAATAAACTTCACTTTGGTTATCTACATCCAGATAGCTCTGAATCCTATTTTGAAATTGGAAATACCAAAGACCAATTATATTTCAAACAAAATGAATACGACACCTTTTTGGGCTTAGAAAATGCATTTGATAAAACAAGTATTTCCTATAAAATACAACTTGTTAAATGCAAGAGTTCTCTATTTATTGAGATGTTCCCTGCGGCTCCAGACACACCCTACAGATTCCATTTAAAGTTAAATAACCCCACTCATCAGGGTTTATTTTGGCGCATATTCCAAAGTGGAAAAACCGCAATGGGTAAACATAGGTTTTCGCAACTTTACGTAGGTCCTCCCAAAATACAAACAGGGAATTTTCCAAAGAAACCTCATTACGGAGACTTGAGATTTTCCGAAATTCTTATGGATGCAAGCCCAAATTATGGTTCTCTCCCAGATGTAGAATACATCGAAATCGAAAAACTTACCCATAATTGGATCACATTGCACAATTCCCAAATCCAAATCAACTCCAAAAACTATCTTTTTCCATCTTATAATTGGGACACTGGGATCACTCACTTAATTTTAAGTCCAAATTGTAAAGCGTATGCATCCATACCGTGCTTGGAACTCCCCTTTAATTTATTAAACAGTGAAAATACTATCGTCTTACGCGATATATATGGCAATTTATTAGATTCTATCCAGGTATATTCACGTCAACAACACCTCCTTTTTCAAGACGGTGGAGTTTCATTAGAAGCACCCCTAGAACCTGCTCCATTAGGAAATTCAAGTACCTGGTATAGTAATGCAAATCAGGGTGGGACACCAGGCACCTATGGGAAAATGATGGTTCACGCACGCCCAAAAACGACTTCCCATCAAATGAATCTCATCTATCAAAATCCCAATTTGTATTTTCAATTTATTGAACCCATTATGTCCAATCAGTGGATTTATATTAGTACGCAAACCCAAAAAGATTCCGTTTATTATGCATCCGGTTTGAAACTAATTTTACCGTTCAATCTCAACTCGGATAGCCTTAACGTGGAATTCATAGATAGATTCCAAAAAAAACAATCTGTACGTCTTCCGGTATATCTTACGGGTAAAGGTGATATAGAAATCACAGAAATCTACTTTGAAGGGAGTCAGAACTCCGATTTTGTGGAAATCATCAATACAGGGAAACATGCCCTTTCCTTTTCAGATCTTGATCTGTTAATCTACGATATAGAAGGGCATGTAAAACAAATTGTCCCCCTAACTAATCTACAAAATAACTGGTTATTACCACAACAATATATTGCAATAACCAACAACCCCTTTCCGTTAATTCGGAATTATGATTCTATTGCATTACACCAAATCATCGAAATAGCCACATTCCCCAATTTAAGTATTCAGGGAGGTGAAATAGAGATCGTACATCATTTATACGGGCGAATTGATAGAGCACCCTTTAACAGAAGCATGCATACTCAAGTCCTCCGAACAGAAGTTTCACTTGAAAAAAAGTCGCTAGGCTTGTCTTCTAAATACATGCAAAATTGGATGTCTTGCCTCACGTTGTCCTATCCATATAGCCCTACTCAAGGTCGAAATATTGCTTCTAATACCTCCGAAGCACCCATAGTGTTACTACATCGCAGACGATGGTTTTTATCTGAAGCAGAGTCCATATTCCCCATCCAATTTAATTTCCCTAGCGAAGGATATGTATTCTATATAAGTCTTTTTGATGCCTGGGGAAATCCAATTGCTTTGATCTTAAATGGTTTACCAATGCCAAAATCTGGCGTATACCCCTTATTGTTAGAAGATTTGCCCCGAATTTACCAATCAGGCAATTATGTACTTAAATTTGAAGCTTTACACATAGAAAAACAACAAAGAATCCGACAAATCGAGCGCATTAGTATCCTTTATGATCCGTAACAATCCCTACTCAAGTTTACAACAAGATCTAGCCTCCCTTTATTCTCAAGACGAAATACAAGGTATTTTGCAACACTTAAAAGATTATTCTGGTGAATTAACGCTTTCTCAAATTAGGGAAAGATTGCAAAATTTCGAGCCTATACAATACATCACAGAACGTGCATTTTTTCATCGTTATTCCTTTCGTGTAAACAATTCCACTCTTATCCCAAGGCCAGAAACAGAAGAGCTTTGCGAGCGTATTTTATCGGAACATCCCAATACGCCTAAACATATTGTAGACTTTGGGACGGGGTCTGGTTGCATACCTATAACCTTATTAAACGAAAGAAGCTCTTGGACAGGCGCAGGTATTGATATATCAGACCAAGCACTTACCATAGCCCAAATAAACTGCGAAACGTTCCATCTCAATTCTCGCTTAAAGTTCCAAAAAGGCGATATTTTAAAACTAGACATCTTACCGAAGGCCGATATTTGGATTTCAAATCCTCCTTATATTTCAAATCAAGAAAAATCCAGTCTTTCTAAGCAAGTACAAGAACACGAACCGCATACCGCACTTTTTGCAGGCGATGACGCACTTATTTTTTACAAAAAAATGGCGCAATTATTTTCGGAACAAAATCATTGTGGAGAATTTTGGTTTGAGATAAATCAGTATTTATGGCAGGAAACCTTGGCTTTATTTAATAGCACCACATTAATAGCAAAAAAAATCGAGGACTTCTCTGGAAATCCTCGATTTATTAAGGTTGTAAAACTTAAATAAATTACCCCAAGGTAATCAAAGTTCCTTTTTTCTTAAGGTCTCCCTTGTTGTACATGAGAGTAAGAGTCGTGTATACCCCTTGAGAAAAACGTTTTTTATCGCTTTCTCCACTATTTGGGAATAAACCATCAATAATTTCGCGAGAATTCAAGGGTTTGTTTTGTTCTTTAACGAAACTTAAAATAATATCCCGTTTGGTAAGCTCACCTGCTTTTTTACGTCCGCCACCTTTACGCCCAGTTGAACCTACAGGTCTGCCTCTCTTAACACTAGAACTCCCAGCAGGCCTTCCTACCTTACCACGGCGAATTCCGCCCGTGGTTAATTTCATGCGATAATCTTTCGCTCTATTTTTCCAAAGATTTATTGAAATTTCTAACTTGCCTTTCTGCTTTTCCATTTCTCTGGCATGCCTTACTTCTAAACGCTCTAATTCTTTTGCAGCTAAATCTTGAGCCTTTTGGATATGTACGAGCATCCCATTTAGTTCACGCTCTAATTCACTGAAAATCGATTTTGAATTCCCTGCACCTTTGAGTGTTGCGCGTTTGGTTTTGTTTTTTGAACCTGGTTTTCTACCTCTCTTTTTCGGTTGTGTGTTTTGCTCCATTTTAATAAGTTGTTTTAAGTTTTTTGTTAAGATCTCAATACAAAAAAAGTTATTTAATTTTAACTACCCAAATTTTATTTAAAATTCATTTAATTTTCCGATTAAATTAACATTTGTTAGGGTAAAAAGATTTAATACACCCTTTTTTTTAGCTTCTATTTTTACAAGAAGCCCAAAATATAGACGTAATTTGCAGCATGGATTTTCAACACTATACCGACCCCTCACAACTGTCTCTATTGGATGAAACAGCATTGCCTCGGTTTTGTGAAGAACTTAGAAAATTCATCATTGAAACCATTTTACATCAAGGAGGTCATTTTGCGGCCAATTTGGGGGTAGTTGAACTTTGTGTGGCACTTATGAAAGTCTATCCCGTTTCCGAGCACCCATTTATTTGGGATGTTGGACACCAAAGTTACCCTTTCAAAATCCTAACCGGAAGAAAAAAAGAAATCAAAAATATTCGCAGCCTAAATGGCATTTCCGGATTTCCAAAAATAACAGAAAATCCCTATGATGCTTTTGGAACTGGACATTCAAGCACTGCATTATCGGCAGCAATGGGAATGGCTTGGGCCCAAAAAGATCAACCCATAAACCAACAACATACGGTTATTGCCGTTATTGGCGATGGGGCGCTCACCGGTGGAATGAGCTTTGAAGCCCTGAATAACCTGAGAAACAGTCAACTCGATGTTTTACTCGTATTCAACGACAATGGGATGGGGATAGACCCCAATGCAGGTGCCATTCATCTAGCCAACATCAAATCGCTCCAAACCTGGTTTGAATTTTTCGGTCTGCATTACACAGGGCCCGTGGATGGTCATAATATTCATGATTTGATTCATGCGCTAAATTCCATTAAAACCATAAAAGGACCTAAAATAATTCATGTCAAAACAATAAAAGGAAAAGGCTATGAGCCTGCCGAAAAAGAACAAACAAAATGGCATAGTGCGCCTAAATATGTAAAAGTACAACCCCAAAGTTCCCCAAAACGCGCTTGGCATGATGCTTTCGGAGAAATCATTTTTAATATGGCTTCCCAACACCCCGAAATAATGGGAATCACACCGGCTATGCCAAGTTCTAGCGGATTAACCCGTTCTATGCAAGCCTTTCCTGATAGGTTTATAGATGTGACCATCGCGGAGCAACATGCCCTCACCTTTGCGGCAGGAATAGCAAAAACGGGGAAAAAGCCCATAGTGGCTATATACAGCACCTTTTTACAACGCGGCTATGATCAATTCATTCACGATATCGCCCTTCAAAATTTACCCGTAATTCTCGCAATTGATAGAGCCGGGCTTGTAGGAGAAGACGGACCTACGCATCACGGAGCATTTGACCTCGCTTTCCTTTTGCCCGTTCCAAACATCCAAATTTGGTCGCCCTGTAACGAAAACGAATTGCAATTTGCCCTAGAAACAGCATTCCTTTCCAATGAACCTGTTTGTATTCGTTACCCTAAAGGAGCCCTCCCTCAAATACACACAGCATCAAACCAAAAATTCACTTGGAAAATCGAGTCCCCTGAGCATAAAATTCTATGCATTACTACGGGCAAAACCACAGAACTTCTAGGAGAAATTGAAGAACAGCTTTTACCCTTAGGGATTAATTGGCTGCATTTAAATTGCATAAAACCCCTTCCTGAGATCGCCTTCGCCCAAGAGTATAGCCATATTTTTACCATTGAAGATGGAATTATAACAGGAGGCATGGGTACTTTCCTTCGTCAGCACCTGAAAAATTTAGCCCATGCCTCATGGAAACATTTGGGCATTCAGAATGTATTCATACCTCATGGAAGTAATAACCAATTATATGAAATAGCCGGATATGGACCCAATTCAATTCTCATCGAATTGAAACAAGCCTCCCTTGAAATTTCGCTTTAAGATCAAGTTTGCGTTTTTTCAATCTCATTAACCCAGTTTCGGAGCAACTGCTTTCCTTCTGGAGTTAATACACTTTCCGGGTGGAATTGAATTCCCCATAAAGGAAGATTTCGGTGCCTAAAGGACATAATCTGTTCCCATTCGTCACGCATAAAAACCTGAATATCCTTTGTGGAATTTTTAGAGTCTCTCACGATAAGAGAATGATAGCGTGCTACCGACATAGGACTTGATAATCCATGAAAAATATCCGTTTCCGTATGATGTAAAACAGAAGCTTTGCCGTGCATGGGATATTTGGCGTGCTCTAGAGTCAAACCCAATATGACTCCCAAGGCTTGATGGCCCAAACAGACTCCCAAAATAGGCATATTTCTTTCTATGCAAGACTGCATATATTCTAATAATTTTCCAGACTCTTGAGGGGTATTGGGACCTGGACCAACCACTAATGCGTCTGCCTGCATATTAAACTCAGGTGAATCCGCAATATTTTCTTGATTAATTACAAAAACTTCCACTCCAATTTCTTGCAGATAATGCACCAAATTAAAGGTGAAGCTGTCGTAATTATCAAAAAATAGTATCTTCAAACGCTAAATTTTTTACTTATACCAGCTTGAAATTCCTTTAAATAATTCGGCTCAAAATAAGCCACTGAAACAAACCGTTCTGCTTTCCAATACTCTAATGCTAGTGGCACCAACTGAGATGCAAAGGGTCCTTCGATGCTCTGGACACCCTCAATTCCCAAAATACGTTTGGTTTTACCATTTGCATTTCCAATAAGCAAATCTTCTTCTGGATGTATCTCCCAGGTTTCTGGCGTAATAATAACGGCTTCTGTCGGGATTATTTCACCTTTAAAATTTCTTATCCAAGCATAAACTTCATCTCTTCGTGCGTCTATTAATGCGTAACAGTTCTTTTTTTCTGGAAATTGAAGGGTTGCCCATAGGGCCATTGCCTCCAAGCCGTTTATAGCAATTAATGGAATATTTAAACCGTAACAAAGTCCTTTTATCAAACTTGTCCCAATGCGTAAACCGGTATAACTACCCGGACCTTCGTTTATTGCAGCCGCATCTAATACAATTTGATCCTTCTTTAAGAATGCCATACATTGCTCAATCAACACAGGCAGGGTTTCGGCATGCGATCGCTCTTTATTAGACTGAACCGAAAAGACAATATCACCCTGCACATTTACCAAGCAGGCGGAGGGAAAATCGGCAGAAGACTCAACGATTAAAAGCATCCCTGCAAAGGTACGCGAGTTTCTCTTATGTTAATATCTTAGTCACGCAATGCAGGAAGCCCTGATTAAAAAGGTTTATTGATTACCTTTGTAGGGAAGAAAAGATTATGAAAGACGTATTTATTGTAGGCGCAAAACGCACCCCATTAGGAAGTTTTAACGGAGCATTATCTACCGTAACCGCAACACAATTAGGAGCCGTAGCCATAAAAGCAGCCCTAGAACAAGCTGGAATAAACCCCGAACTTGTACAAGAAGTTTTGATGGGAAATGTATTGCAAGCCGGTGTAGGTCAAGCTCCTGCACGTCAAGCTTCAAAATTTGCTGGAATTCCAGATTCGGTTCCAGCTACCACTATTAATAAAGTATGTGCAAGTGGCATGAAAGCCATTGCATTGGGCATGCAAAGCATCCAATTAGGGTATGCAGACATCGTTGTAGCAGGGGGAATGGAAAACATGAGCCTTACGCCTCATTACCTTCCAAATAGCCGCTCCGGTTACCGATATGGGAACTTTCAAGCCATTGACGGAATCGTTCACGATGGCTTAACGGATGTATATTCCAACGGATTGATGGGTATTTGTGCCGAAACCTGTGCAACAGAATATAACTTCAGTCGTAAAGATCAGGATGACTTTGCCATCGAAAGTTATCAAAGATCTGCAAAGTCTTGGTCTGAGGGTAAATTCAATAATGAAATTGCACCCGTTACGATCAGCACCCGTAAAGGCGATTTGGTCGTATCTGAAGATGAAGAATACAAAAACGTAAAATTCGACAAAATCCCTGAATTACGTCCCGTATTCAAAAAAGACGGCTCTGTTACCGCTGCAAACGCTTCCACCATAAACGATGGTGCCGCTGCAGTAGTTTTGGTAAGCGCAGAAAAACTAAAAGAATTAGGCCTAACGCCTTTAGCCAAAATTACAGGTGTTGCAGATGCAGAACAAGCACCCGAATGGTTCACAACCTCCCCTTCCTTGGCCTTGCCTTTAGCGGCAAAACGCGCTGGAATTGCAGTTGAAAACCTCGATGCGGTTGAACTTAATGAAGCCTTTGCCGTGGTTGGTTTAGCCAATATCCAAATCATGAACTTAGATCCAAACAAGGTAAATATTAATGGAGGTGCCGTATCTTTAGGTCACCCACTTGGTGCATCTGGAGCCCGCATTATTGTTACCTTAATCAATGTTTTGAAACAACAAAACGGCAAATTTGGAGGTGCGGGTATTTGCAACGGTGGCGGCGGCGCTTCAGCCATGATAATTGAAAATTGCTAGAATATAGCCCCACTAAGCTGCGTTTTATACGTGTGATTTCAATCAAACACCATAAAATAATCCTATACTTCGTCTACAGATTGGTCGGATATCCCCTCCATTCTGTAGACGGAAAATTTAAATTATATGGGCAAAGAATTGCTCTCTTCCTAATTAGCTTTCTTTTTACACCCGCTCTATGGTCCCAACAGGAATTATCCCCTGAAGAAGTTGAAGAAATTATTTTACAGGTCAACGACATTCCATTAAGACCAGACACCACAGATGAAGCCAAAATACAAACGGCCCTATTTATTCAGCAAAACCTTTTAGATATTTTAAAAACTCCGGAATCTTGGGATTATCCTTTTGAAGGACTCAGACTTTCTACCATTCCTATTGCCTCCCATCCAAAATCAGATGTGCGGATTTTTAGTTTTAATGTCATTTTAAACAATGGAGTATTCCAACAATATGGCGTAATCCAGAGAAAAAAACGCAAGGAAATTCTCACATACCCTTTGATTGATACGGCACAAAATCTACCTCCAAATTACAGTGAATCCGGACTTCCACCAGACCAATGGATTGGGTGTATTTACTATCAATTACAGCCTTTCAAACATGGAAAAACACAAACCTATATGCTGTTTGGTTTCGACGGACATAATAAAAACTCTAACCGATCTATATTAGATGTCCTGTATTTTGAAGATGATGAACCTTTGTTCGGTTATGAGCTTTTTAGAAGCAGCGACGAAGACCCTACACCCGAACCGCGTGAAATACTCGAATACCACAAATCGGTTAAACTCACCCTTCGGTATCAAGAAGAAGGCAAGCATATTGTATTGGAAGATCTTGTACCATCTGGGCCCCAATTCAAAGGAAATCCCTTTTATTACATCCCCT
>CBFHGY010000037.1:0-20037 GCA_965655465.1 Bacteroidia bacterium
CAAGCAAGAGGTTACCGAGCAACCATCCAGAAATTTGACCCTTACATCAACGTAGATCCGGGTACCTTGAACCCCTACGAACATGGAGAATGTTATGTGACCGAAGACGGTGCTGAAACCGACTTAGATTTAGGTCACTACGAGCGTTTTTTAAATGTCCCCACTAGTCAGGCCAATAACGTTACCACCGGTCGCGTTTACCAAACCGTAATTCAAAATGAACGTAAGGGTGCCTATTTGGGTAAAACCGTTCAAGTAATTCCACATATTACCGACGAGATTAAGCGTCGAATGAAAGTGCTTGGAGAATCCGGTGAATTTGACATTGTAATTACCGAAATTGGAGGAACTGTGGGCGATATTGAATCCCTTCCCTATGTAGAATCCATGCGTCAATTAATATGGGAAGAAGGAGAAGGAAACTCTATCGTGGTTCATTTAACCCTTATCCCCTATTTAAAAGCAGCCGGTGAGTTGAAAACCAAACCCACCCAGCACTCGGTTAAAAACCTCCTAGAATTAGGCATCCAACCCGATGTTTTGGTTTGTAGAACCGAACATCCGCTTTCAAACGACATCAAACGCAAATTAGCCCTATTCTGTAATGTTCAGGGCAATGCAGTAATTGAAGCTCGCGATATGTCGACCATTTACGAAGTTCCCTTGGCTATGTTGAAAGAGAAATTAGATAAGGTGGTGCTGGCGAAATTAAAATTAAAATCATCTACTGAGCCAGAATTAACCCAATGGAAAGATTTCTTATTCCGCATCGAACATCCTAAAAGTACCGTAAAAATTGCTTTGGTTGGTAAATACGTTGAATTACCAGATGCCTATAAATCTATAAATGAGGCGTTTATACATGCCGGTGCAAGTAATGAATGTGAAGTTCAAGTAACTTACATTCATAGTGAACACATAAATTCAGAGAATGTGGCCAAAAAATTGGCAGGTTTCGACGGTGTTTTAGTAGCACCTGGTTTCGGTCCAAGAGGAATCGAAGGAAAATTAGACGCCATTAAATACGTTCGGGAAAACAACATTCCATTCTTTGGAATTTGCCTTGGAATGCAAAGTTGCGTTATAGAATTCGCGCGAAATGTGGCTGGATTAACCGGCGCTCACAGCTCCGAAATGGACGCCGAAACTCCGTATCCGGTTATTGATTTGATGGAAGCTCAGAAAGAGGTTACCGATAAAGGGGGAACCATGCGTTTGGGCGCTTACGATTGTTCTATAGAAAAAGGCTCTGCTGCCGCTAAGGCTTATGGGAAAACTAAAATTAGCGAACGCCACAGGCACCGTTATGAGTTTAACAATGCCTACAAAAATCAAATTGAAGACGCTGGCATGAAAATCACTGGTACCAATCCTCTAACTGGGTTAGCTGAAATCGTGGAAATTCCAGAACATAAATGGTTTGTAGGGGTGCAATTCCACCCAGAATTAAAAAGTACCGTTGAAAATCCGCATCCATTATTTGTGGCATTTATTGCGGCTGCATTAAAATAACCTATTTATTTTTTAAGAGTACTTAATAACGCTTTCCTCGTTCTTGATTGGAAAGCGTTATTTTTGAACATGTTTTCTAGAATATTGGGAATTATTGTTGCTGCGCTATTTTTTAGTTTCGGCTGTAAATCCATTTCCCCCAAAACAAGTAATGGCATTAATGCTGAACGCATAACCAATACGTATGAGCACAAAACAGACAAACCGATAGACGACCTATATTCAAATCACCAAATAACGGTTCAAAAACCTGATTTATCCATTGAAAATCCTGCTAAAAGTATAATAGAACCTTTAAGTGCGGGTCATTTTGAAACCATTCGAATCGCGTTTTATAATCTTGAGAATTTATTCGATACCATCGACGGTCCAAACGACGATGCCGAATATTTGCCTCAAGGCAATAAGAAATGGGACTCTGAGAAATATCAAAATAAATTGCGCAATATGGCCCGCGTTATTGATTCCTTACAACCTCATATTTTAGGGGTTTGTGAAGTAGAAAATCTGAGCGCCCTTAAAGATTTGAAAGCACATAGCACCTGGCTCTCTTTAGCGTATGCCAATATTGTTCATCAAGAATCTCCAGACAAAAGAGGTATCGACGTTGCTTTATTTTATACCCCAGAATGGGCCTTCTACGGCGGAAGTGGCGTTCATTTGAAAAACGGATCCGACAAAGATGTAGCTGCTGGTGAACTTATAGAAGTTTCAACCGGAAATCCAGAGAAACCCACCCGTGGCATTTTACATGCGACTTTTCGCAGGTACGACCAGCAATTTACTGTTTTTGTGAATCACTGGCCCAGCAGAAGCGGCGGCGAAATTGCAACCCGAACCTTGCGTTTTAACGCCGCCAAAACATTAAAATCCTACCTTAACAATCATCCCGAGATTACCCATTGGGTAGCAATGGGTGACTTTAATGACAACCCAGAAGACAGCAGTTTACGGTATGTTTTAGGCGCTGGAGGCCCCGAAGAAAGTGCGGTAAATCTGGCTTATGAATTGCGTAAATTGAAACCTGAATGCGGAACTGGTTTATACCGCGGCAAATGGGATATGTTCGATCAAATCATTTTAAGCCGCTCCCTATACCATTTAGGTCCCAACGCGCCAATTCCATCAATTGAAATCTATAAACGCGATTGGCTGTTACAATCAGAAGGCAAGTATCAAGGTTCCCCTTTTAGAACTTTCGGTGGGAAGACCTATTTAAATGGCTATTCCGACCATTTACCGGTACAAACAAACCTTTATATTCTAACTCCTTGATACGCAAGCATTGCTGAGAAATCCCTGAACATCTGTATTTTCGGATTTATAGATATTAATAAATCAATTTATGAAAAATAAAAATACGGCAACTCTTTTGGCCATTTTTACGGGGATAATTGGAGGACATCGATTTTATTTAGGCCAATTTGGATTGGGGATGTTGTATTTAGTTTCATCATGGACCTTTGTGCCTTTATTCTTAGGGATTTTAGATGCCTTGGTATTTTTATTTGGATCGGAGGAACGTTTTGATGAGAAGTACAATTCAAATGAGTCTCCAAGAAACGCAAACGGTTCCAACGAAATACAAGCGGAAGTGCATATGCCAAGCGCTAAGCGAGGCAGGGGAAAATTAAGTCCTGTTTTTATTGGCCTTTTGGAGGAAGTTGCAGATGAAGCCGCAAAACTGTTAAATAATTTGGCGATAGATAAGGCATTATTAGAACGCTTAGAATCTGTGCAAACAGATGAACCTAACACGTCTAAAAAAGAATTGATACGCATTTTCATGGTGAACGACATGGTACAAATTGTGCGTAAAATAAAAGGCGGGGTGAAACGACAGGGGGATGTACAAATCTTTGGTGGATTTTTGGCCATTCAAACCATTTTACCCGGACAAAAGGAACGTTTTATTGAACATCCATTTAGTGATTTAGAAATTTACCTTTATAAAACCCATTTTTTGCAAAGGCCTATTGATATTTTGTGGGACCTGAAAAATCCAATGAGCATTGATTATTCGGTAGGTGACCGTCCGCAGAAAAAGGCTAAAAGCGATTTAAGTTTACCTCCACTATTACAGTTAATGCGTTCTGATTTATTAGTTCCATATGCTACGATGTTACATCGATTTGCATTGATTTTATGTAAACACGATATCGATGTCACCGCCAAAGAAGAAGCCCTTTTGAAAGAGATATACGAAGAAACGCATAATCCCATTGCCGATTTTGGAACTGCCAACGAAGGCAATATTAAAAAAACCGACATCAATGAATCCAAAAGTTTAGAACAAGCTTTAGAAGAATTGCATGCATTAATCGGACTCACCGATGTAAAGAACGAAATACAAACTTTAGTCAATTTCGTAAAAATTCAACAACAACGCAAACAGGAAGGGCTTAAATCGAGCAGTATTTCTTATCACATTGTTTTTACCGGAAACCCAGGAACAGGAAAAACTACGGTTGCGCGATTACTAGCGCAGATTTATAAGGAATTGGGATTGATTGAAAAAGGGCATTTGGTAGAAACCGATCGTTCAGGGATGATTGCAGAGTTCTCCGGACAAACTGCGGTTAAGGTAAATAAAGTAGTAGACGAAGCCTTAGATGGAGTCTTATTCATTGATGAAGCTTACGCCTTAGTCGGACAAAATAAAGACGATTACGGTAAAGAAGCGGTGGCCACCTTAATTAAACGCATGGAAGACGATCGCAAACGATTGATTGTAATTCTTGCCGGCTATTCCAAGGAAATGGAAACGTTTATGGAAACCAATCCGGGATTTAAATCGCGAATTAATAGGTATATCGATTTTAAAGATTACGGGGCAGATGAGATGTTAGCCATTTTCAAATTATTCTTGAAGCAGTCGCAATACAAACTGTCTGCTGCCGCCTCTTTGAAGGCTGAAGAATTATTTACTTCGGCTTACGAAAAGCGAGATAAAAGTTTTGGAAACGGTCGATTTGTGCGCAATATTTTTGAGAAAACATTAGAAAATCAAGCCAATAGATTGGCATTGCTTACGGATATTGATCGCAAAACATTGATTCAAATCGAGGAAGTAGACATCGAAGTGGAGTAATTACAAACAGCTAAATGTTGTTTCTGTAATGTCCAAAATTGTGAGCTTATTATCGGCTATAATTAGGTGCTTCCCGGGTAATGGCAATATCATGCGGATGAGATTCTCTCATACCGGCATTGGTAATACGCACAAATCCAGATTCTTGAAGTGAATCGATAGTTGCCGCACCGCAATAACCCATTCCTGCTTTTATACCACCTAACAATTGATAAATCACCTCTGATAAATGTCCTTTGTAAGGAACATTCCCTACAATTCCTTCAGGCACCAATTTCGCAACTTCATCTTCTGCATCTTGAAAATATCGGTCTTTCGAACCTTCTTTCATGGCTTCGATGGAACCCATTCCACGGTATGATTTCACCTTACGACCATCGAAAAAGGTGGTTTCTCCTGGTGATTCTTCCGTACCGGCAAATAATCCACCGGCCATAATGGTATTTGCCCCTGCAACCAATGCTTTAACGATATCTCCGCTATACCGGATACCTCCATCAGCAATAACCGGCACTCCGGTGCCCTTTAAGGCTTGAACCGCTTCCAATACAGCAGTAAGTTGTGGCATACCGATTCCAGCTATAATGCGAGTCGTGCAAATCGAACCAGGACCAACTCCTACTTTAACCGCATCGGCACCCGCATCAGCAAGGGCCTTCGCTGCCGCACCAGTAGCAATATTTCCTGCAATAATTTGAAGATCGGGAAATGTCTGCTTTACTTTAGATACCATATCCAGAACGCCTTGAGAATGTCCGTGTGCAGTATCAATAGCAATTACGTCTACTCCAACAGCCACCAAAGCCGCAACACGCTCTAGCGTATCGGCGGTTACACCTACCGCAGCACCTGCTAACAAACGACCATGAGTATCCTTTACGGCACGCGGGTAGTTTTTTACTTTTTGGATATCTTTAAAGGTGATTAATCCTTGTAAAATATTATTGGAATCTACGATAGGAAGCTTCTCGATTTTATGCTTTTCTAATATCTCTTGAGCGCCTGCTAAATTTGTGCCGTATGCCGCTGTTATGAGATTTTGGGTGGTCATTACCGCACCAACTTCTTTATTGAGGTCTTTTTCGAACCTTAGATCTCTATTGGTAATAATTCCAACTAATTTATTTTCGGTGTCTACCACAGGAATTCCACCAATTTTGTGTTCGCGCATCAAGGAAACCGCTTCCCCTAATGTAGCGTGTGGCGCTAACGTAATAGGGTCAAGAATCATCCCACTTTCGGAACGTTTCACCTTTTTCACTTCTTCCGCCTGACGGGCAATAGACATATTCTTATGAATGATGCCAATTCCTCCTTCTCTTGCCATTGCAATCGCCAATTTGCTTTCGGTAACGGTATCCATTGCTGCAGCAACAATTGGGGTATTCAGGAATAAATTCTTGGTAAATTTGGTACGTGTATCAACATCGCGTGGTAATACTTGAGAATAACGCGGAACGACTAATACGTCGTCGAAAGTAAGTCCTTCTAATAAAATTTTGTTGGAATATGACATGGCAAATAACAGGTATAAGAGGTGTGGTTATTTGCAGTGCAAAATTAGCTCTTTTTCTTGAATATTATGTAAATTTGAGCAAGAAAATTTATGGCAAAATTCACAAGTACCTATTTAGGCGCGTTACGCTGTTCCAATATCCACGAACAAAGTGGTACCGAGATCTTTACAGATGCTCCCATCGACAATCAAGGAAAAGGATCGGCTTTCTCGCCTACAGACTTGTGCGCATTGAGTTTAACCACCTGTATTATAACTACAATGGGGATTTATGCGAATTTAAAGCAATTTGAAATTCCTAGTATTCAAGCAAGTACCCAAAAAATCATGGGCACAACCCCCCGTCGAATTGTGAAAATCATTTCAGAAATCCATATTCAACTTTCGGAGGAGGCCACAGAACGTCAGCGCGAAGGACTTCGACGTATTGCCCATACTTGTCCGGTTGCTAATAGTTTACATCCTGAAATCGAACAAGATGTACGCATCCATTTTACCTAAATAAATTTTATATCGACGTTAATTCTTGGGTAAACTTGATCCGTAACGCGGATGAATTTCTGTGCTTATTTCGGGATGTTTGAACTGTTCGATTCCTTTTTCAATCATAGAATTCAATAAATTAACATTCTGAGTTTCATCTTCTGTATTGCAATTACATACCATCCATTCAAAATACATGGCATCTTTAGGAATCGTATGCAATTGCAACCATTCCCGAGTAATGGTATCTTGAGGTATTTTCTTATAGGCGTCAAAGTGCATATCCAAAAAGCGCGTAGATGCATTTACAAAGCCACTGCGATCCAAAAAATAACCGTTTTTTAAAGTTATTGGCGTTTTATCTATGGAGATATCCGATGGAGCTGGATAGGCATCGTATTGAACCGATGCAAAATCATTCCCCACACCAATTGACTTCATAGTGGTTCTAACAGGAACATGTTGTGCCATCTCCGCTGGCTCAATTTTGAAAATCACCAATACGGGTTTTAATGGTTTTGAATTTAACGAAGGTTCTTTCGGAACGGGAATGGACACTTCTAAATTGTCTTCCATTTCGTCTATATCCATGGGTTCTCCAATCACTACAGAAAGGGGTATTTCTTGCATTTTTTTGTCATGGCCACGACGAGTACCACAACTTGAAAAAAAGCCCAAAATTCCCCCTAAAACAAAGACTAATCGAATCATTCTTTAATGAATTTTAATGTTTGTAATCCAGATTGCGTTTCTAATTTCAAGAAGTAAACCCCTGGGTTCAACGGTGCAATGTGGATTTTTTGAGTATCATCTAAAGTACCTTGTAGGATTATGGATCCATTGGTTTGATACACTTCATAGTTTGCCGCTTTTGTTGTAGCGCTTATTTGCAGACTTTCATTTGCGGGATTGGGACTGATGGCAAATTGGCGATCTATGGCCTCTGTTGACAAGGTAGATTCCCTACTAATGGCAACTGTTAAATCATAATCGCCCGTAAGTCCAGCAAAAGCGGGAACTACCCGGATCAATACATAATCCTTATCTTTTCCGTTTACCTTCAACGCAGTTGGCAATTGGTTGATATACGTTGGAGACCAAAACACGCCATCGTCGGAAAGAGAAAAGCGAGAATCAAGGGTATACGTTTTAGAAGAATACGTTTTATTTAAATCGCTAATTTTTACATCAAGGGTATACACGTAATCCTTTTCAAAATCCACACGGAAAAAATCAACATCGCTTTCTTGGTGCACATTGGTAATATTTGAACTCCAGCTAGCTGTATTATTGAAATAATTCAAATTGAGGTTATAGGCAGATACTACGTCATTATTGGGTTCGTAGGCATCGGGCTTAATAGGAGCTTCTTCTACAATTACTTTAATTGGATTTACTTTATAGTAAGATCCTACCAAGGTCCAATTTGATGAACCTGTAGCCTGATATTGCACCGCCATTAAATACGTACCAGGTTCTAAATCTATGGCTGGACTTGTAATGGTGATTTCATTGTTATAAACGGAGCTGGGGGGCAGACCACTGTTATCCAGGGTAGAACCTAACATTTGACCAAAAGATCCATCCATGTAATACAGTCCCACCGCATAGGTGCCACGAAACGTTGTGGAACCCGTATTCGCAACATTATAACTCACATTTACGCTTTGACCTTTTTTTATGGGACCATTGGTTACTTTCAAATCTGAATACAATTCGATATCGTTATAATAAATTACTTGTAAAGACGCATAATTGGTAAACCCTCCATAATCATTCGCTATTTTCCAGTCACCCCCATTGTTTTTATAGCATAAATACAGGTGATATTGTCCCGGTAACATGGTTAAAGAACCTGCTGATTCGAAGGCCAAATCATTAAATGCATAATTGTCTTGAAGGCTAACATTCGACTTTTCACCTACAAATTCTACGAAATTAAAAGAATCATCAAAAACGGCAATTGCCAGATTCCCAGAGAAATCTTTACCGCTTACATTGGCGGCTTTGGTATTTATAGCAAAGGCTTGCCCGTATGAAACTTGAGAAGCGCTGGTACTCAAAGTTCCGTATATGGATATGGATGCATCCGTTTGGGTATTGTCGGGAGCTTCTACTCCAAAAATGGCTTGGTGACCTGCATTGTAACTACCTGTTCCACCGCCAGTTCCCAATCCATCTGGATTTAAAGCATCTATTTCAAAATAACCGTTGTAGGCACCGCCCCATCCCCAGTTGATATGGTATTTACCTCCATTATCGTAGCCATCAAAAATAAAGGCATGACCTCCCCCATTTCCGAAACCTGCATAAATGATGGGTCGACTATTATCCAATTCTGAATTTACTTTATTGATCCAATTTGAATAGGTGTAATTGTCGCGCTCTTGTCCGCTTACACTGCTCGGATAGTTAAAATATTTCTTGAGTGCATATTCGGCACAATGGGTAACAGGACTCGCAGAATTGATTACATAAGCACCACTAGATTGTGCGCTATAATTCATTTCTACAGCCACTCCACAATGAAAACTCAGAAGTGCCACATCGTTATTCTTGGATGAAATAGAATTCGGCATATTGGCATAGTTATAGGTGGTATTTCCAAAATTTGCGGAAATAGTTCCTAATTTACTGTGACTGTATGAATGGAAACCACTTCCTTTCACAGGATATTGCCAGTGGTGAATTACTTGTGCCATTGCCGTTGCCACACATCCAACTACAGAACGCTTATTCCCATCGAGCGGACATTGATCGTTATAGTAGGGAATTTGATTCCATTTGGCACTGATTATTGGAGAAACTGAACCACGTCTTTTACCTATTATGGACTTATTTTTTCGAAGTTGATCCCAAGCCAGCTTGATATCTTCAGTTGCATTAATGTGGTTTTCTATCGCCCATAAAATGCTTTTATGATAATCTCCCAACCACGCGATAAGGTGTTCTGGTGCCTCTTGGTAGTTAAAGGTATCCTCATAAGAATATCCTAAAACGGGTCGGGCGACATCATCCGCAGACACTAAGATGTACGCGTTATGATTCGATTCATTCATATTGAAGATGTAAATGGTAGGTTGATTTTCTAAACCAATTACGTGATGCAAACGAATTTTATCGTTAGGAAGCACTGAAGCATTTTGTTGCTTGTAAAAGTTAAAGGCTACATTTTGAGCATCTTCTACAGTAACAAAGTAAGCATTTAAACTATTGAATAGAAACAAAATGCAAACAGATAAAAATTTTGAAAGGTTCATAATTGTAACGAAGATAAATAATTTTTACCCACGAGAATATACGCATAGCATATTCTTGATATAATGTAAAAAAATTTGACATAATTAAAGCCTGATTTCAAGAAGGCCCATATTGCAGTAATTGCAACAAATACAATTGGATTATTTTAATTATCTAAACTATTTTCGCATGTTTAATAGTTACCATGAGATTTTTAACCCTTTTAAATTATTCTCTCCTTTTGCTTTTTAGCAGTGCTTCAGTTTCCTTATTGGGACAAGTTGGCATCGGCACCACTTCGCCTAATAGCAGTGCTCAATTGGACGTTAGCTCCAGTTCCAAGGGTTTTTTACCTCCACGAATTGCCCTAAGTAATGTAAGCGACAATTCTACCATTAGCAATCCAGCTACAGGATTATTAATATACAATACAGCAACGGCAGGTACCGCCCCAAGCAATGTTATTCCTGGATATTATTATTGGAATGGTACCAAATGGGCATTGATTTCAAGCAGTTTTGGAAATGTAACAGGAATAGCGAAATTTTATAATAGTTCGAATCAAAGTTATTCGGCGAATATGAATATAGCATTAAACGCTACCGAAATAAACACCATCTCTGATTATGTAAGTTTAAGTAGTAATGGAATCGTACTAGAGCCTGGGGTGTATGAATTAGAGGGAAGCGGTGGAGGATTGCTTTCCTCTGGTAGTGGTGCGTCTGTATTAACCGTAGGGTTTTACAATAATACGAGTGGTGCCTTTGTTGGTCAAGGCGGTATTTCGGCATCAGGGAATGCAGGAAACCACAATGGTCTTCCCCACAATGCTGCAACAGTGATGGTACAAATCACTACAAAAACCACGTTATACTTACGAGTTAGCACGGCTGTTGCGTTAAGTTCCGTCTCAGAGCAATCTGATTTTTCTACCTCGTCTTTAGGTCGTGCATGGGTTAAAGTCCACAAATACCAATAGAAATACATCCGTTCAGCATTAGGGGAAACTGAAGGAACGCAAGTTAGTGCGATGGCAAAACCCCGCACGATCCATGATTTTGGCGAATTTCCACCGGCATTATATCAATTAGAATATCCTGCACTTGGTTCTCCCAATATAGCCAAGCATATTAATGTGATCGTTCAAAAAACCTCGGTAACCTTAGATCAGGATTGGACCATGGCATGTGGAGTGAGGTAAAGCCCCTCTATGAAAAAAGCCCCAGATTTCTCTGAGGCCTTGGGAATTATTGGGTGGAGAATGCCGGAGTCGAACCGGCGACCTCTTGCATGCCATGCAAGCGCTCTAGCCAGCTGAGCTAATCCCCCAATTGGACTGCAAAAATAGATGTTTTTTACTATATTACAAGCACAAATCACCTATCTTAGAGTCCTATTCTTTATTAATCTTCCCCCAAAAACGGATAACCGTAATGTGTAGGCGGATTAAAGGTTTCTTTGATGGTTCTTTGACTAACCCAACGTAATAAATTCACTTTAGCACCCGCTTTATCGTTAGTGCCGCTGCCCCGTGCGCCCCCGAAAGGCTGCTGTCCAACAACTGCACCGGTTGGTTTATCATTGATATAAAAATTACCTGCACTGTTGCGTAAGGCCCAAGTGGCTTCAGTAATTGCATAACGATCTTGAGCAATTACCGCGCCTGTTAATGCATATTCAGAAGTACTATCAACCAATTTTAACATGTCTTCCCATTGGGCATCTTCGTAAATATACAGCGTTAATACCGGTCCGAATATTTCTTCGCACATCGTAGTGTACTTCGGATCGCTTGCTACAATAATAGTGGGTTCAATGAAATATCCTTTACTTTTATCGTAACCGCCACCCGCAAGAATCTCAACTCCATCTTTTTTAGCATTATCGATATACGATGCAATTTTATCAAAAGCACGTTCGTCAATCACCGCATTGATAAAATTGCTAAAATCTTCAGTGGGACCCATTTTCATGGTTTTGATATCGTTCAACAAACCTGCTTTAACTTCAGACCATAAACTTTGAGGGATATACGCTCTGCTGGCAGCTGAACATTTTTGTCCTTGAAATTCAAAAGCACCTCTTAAAAGTGCTGTAACCACTACATCGGTATGCGCCGATGGATGTACCAATACAAAATCTTTACCGCCTGTTTCGCCCACTATTCGCGGATAACTGCGGTATTTTTCAATATTCATCCCAATGGTCTTCCACATGTGACGGAACACTTTTGTGCTACCGGTAAAGTGCAAACCAGACAGTTCAGAATGATTAAACACCACATCCCCGATTGTCGGACCGTCGCCATACACTAAATTGATAACCCCATCGGGAAGTCCGGCTTCTTTAAAAACACGCATCAATAAATTTGCGCTGTAAATTTGGGTATCGGCAGGTTTCCAAACCACCACATTGCCCATCATGGCGGCGGCAGCTGGAAGGTTTCCTGCAATTGCGGTAAAATTGAATGGAGTAACGGCGAAAACGAAACCTTCTAAAGGACGGTATTCCAAACGATTCCAAATGCCAGGACTGTTTTCAAGGGGTTGTTCGGAATAGATTTCCGCCATATACTGAACGTTGAAACGTAAAAAGTCTACCAGCTCACATACCGCGTCAATTTCTGCTTGAAACGCATTTTTACTTTGGCCAATCATGGTAACCGCGTTGATATCGTACCGGTATTTGGTGGCAAATAAATCTGCTGCTTTTAAAAATATCGCTGCTCTTTGTTCCCAAGGCATCGCTTCCCAAGATTCCTTGGCAGCAAGTGCCGCGTCAATAGCCATACGGGCATGTTCGTCGTTTCCTATATGAAATTCACCGATTTTATGCGCTAAATCGTGGGGTGGAAATATCTGTTGAACGATTCCAGTTCGTATCTCTTTTCCCCCAATAAACATAGGGATATTATGTATTTCGGAACGCCATTTTGCAAGGGCTTCTTTCAAGTTTTTACGCGCAACGCTGCCCGGTGCATACTCATACACTGGCTCGTTCTTTGCTCTGGGTATTTGGAAAAATCCGTTCATAATGAAAATCTTTAAAGCAAAAATACGACTCGTTATTCAAAACACGGGCTCTCGGTCCCATATAGTTAATAAAATCTTATTGCAGGATATGCCCAAAGCCCTATCAAATGAATTATTTTTGCATATGCGTTTTTTGGTATTGGCCCTGATTGGATTATCATTTTCCAGTTCAAGTTTGGCCCAACAGGTAAGTGGCGATAGCATTCGTAAGAATAATCCGAGTAAAAAAGTAAAAAATGTAATCCTTATGATCGGTGATGGTACCGGTTTGGCTCAATGGAGTGCCGCTCAATCACGTGTTAAAGACCCCTTGCATGTATACCGTTTATCTGAGTTCATAGGATTAAGTAAAACTTCGAGTTCTAGTAATTTCATTACCGATTCTGGTGCCGGTGCTACGGCGATTTCAATTGGAGAAAAGACCTTTAATAAAGCCATCGGATTACGTAAGGATTCGAGTATTTCTTTTACCCTTTCTGAGATTTTACATGTGAAAGGAAAATCTACCGGTCTAGTTACTACCTGTGGCTTAACACATGCTACACCCGCTTCATTTTACGCCCATCAAAACAACCGATATCTCGATAAAGAAATCGCAGAAGATTTTTATGGCGGATTTATCGATATCGCTATAGGTGGAGGATTTCCCGTTTTTGATACCGCTCGTTTGCATAGAAACGGATATGCTACCTACATGTATTCGAAGGATGATTTCAAAACCATCGATACATCCGACTTCGTTGCATTTTACGATACCGCAATGCATCCTGCGAAATATTCAGACGGTCGTGGGCATTTTTTGAAGGATGCGACAATGGCGGCTATTCGAAATCTCCAGAAAAACGAAAATGGGTTCTTTTTAATGATTGAGGGAAGTCAAATTGATTGGGGCGGGCACGATAACGACGCCGATTATGTAATAAATGAAGCCTTAGACTTTGACAGTACAATTGCCGAAGTGGGGAAATGGGCCCAACAGAATGGTGAAACATTAGTTATCATCACTGCAGATCATGAAACCGGTGGATTAAGTTTATTTGAAGAAACACAAAATAAAGAAGCACTTTTTGCGTTTAGTACCAAACATCATACGGGTATCCCGGTTCCCGTATTCGCATTTGGACCTTTATCGCACTTGTTCTCAGGCGTTTACGAAAACCATGAAATCCATTTTAAAATTCTAAAGGCACTAGAGATAAAACCTTAAATATATGGAACTGCCAAGCTTTGGTATTATTATTCCTGCACGATATGCCAGTACGCGTTTCCCAGGGAAACCTTTAACTCTTATTGCAGGCAAACCCATGATTCTTAGAACCGTTGAAGCGGCGCTAAATACGAATCCACATGCTGGGGTAGCAGTGGCAACAGATGATCTCCGTATTGCAGATGCAGTTGCGCACTTGGTACCGGTGGTAATGACCCGATCGGATCACGAAACTGGAACCGATCGCGTTGTCGAAGCCATGTCTATTTTGAATTGGGAATGCGATATCATCGTTAATTTACAAGGAGATGAACCCTTTGTAACTACTAAACAAGTGCATGATTTGGTTGCCAGTTTTATTTCTACAAACACCGACATAGCCACTTTAAAAAAACGTATCGGACCAACCGAAGAACTCAATAATCCCAATATTGTAAAAGTAGTTACCGATAAATCCGGTCGTGCCCTATATTTCAGTCGAAGCGTAATCCCATACAACCGCGGTAATACGAATTATCCGTATTACCGCCATATCGGGTTGTATGCATTTCGAGGTAAAATTGTAAAACGACTTTCCTTACTTAATAACACCCTCCTTGAAGACACCGAGATGCTCGAACAACTCCGTTGGTTGGATTTTGGTTACATAATTAAAGTATTGGAAACCGACCATGAAGGAATTGCAATCGATACGCCAGAAGACGTAGCAAAAGCGGAACTCTATTTAAGTTAAAACTCCTTATTTCCCAATTTCTCTTTAAGAAATGCCTCTTTATCGGAATGTCTGTGCCTTACCACAGACGCACTCATGTTTTCAAATCCTCTGGCATTTTTAGAAAAGGAATATGCATTTTTTATAGCCATTTTAGCCGCCATTTCATGTACATCGTGATCAGTTCCGTGATAGGTAAATTTCCAACCCTTTGATTGCAAACGACTCACAAGTTTACCAATTTGCGATCCTGTAAATTCTTGCGAATCATTTTCATACCCGTCGGTAACAATTACCACCGAAATTTCAGGCTCATTCTGAAGTGTAGGTGTGTTTTGTATATGGGTTTCTAAACTGATCAACGCTCTTCCCATAGCGTCGTATAAGGGAGTGCCCCCTTTGGGATTATATTCCAATTCTGGAAAATGGGTATCCTCATGAATTCCAAAAATAGGAATTGTATTACGCACGGAAATTTCACCGCTAGAGAAGGTCCATGCTTGAAAATATTGTTGCAACTCTGGGAATTCAACGCGTTCATTTCTCATAGCCCTAACAATACTTTGATAGGTTCCTTTTACTAATGGATTAAAGCCTTGCATAGATCCGCTTTCGTCTACGATTAACTGGGTAATGGAATGTTCTTTTTTCATAAATTGTTCTTTTTAATTAATTTTTTAAGCAAAAATTCAAACTCCTGGCCACTGAGTATTTGATTTTGTCATTCTGATTACAAAGATGGTACCCTTTTTAGCCGATGTACGGTTTCCACAACCTTGTGAGAATTCTCAGAACACTTTTTACAAGAAATAAGAATTAACTTCGGAAAATGGTTTGGACACTGCTGGCAATTAAAGGAGAAAATACCGATTACCCCTATTTTCAAAACAATAAAAAATTAGCGGAATACTTGAATGAAATTGGCATCACCTTTGTGTCGACATTAGACCCTCTAAATCCGGAAGACCTCAGTATACGCAAACCCATACACCAATTTTTACATGGTTTTTATCCATTTTATCGCAATGATAGGCGCTATTTAAACCATGAAAATAGCATAGTTGATGGCATAATTGCCAATATTCGTAATCCTCAATATTTGAAATTCCTTTTTAAAGAATTAGGTATTTTTGGAGAAGACGGCCCCTATGCCATTGTATTTGATAAACATAAAGTTTCGGTAAAGTTTATGGGACAAGCGGGTTGGAACTCTTATGGTATTGGACTTTATTTATCAGGACCTGATTTATATCCCCCTAAAGTTTGGGAAGAAAAACCCGTTAATTTCAAAATTCCATTCCCGAAAAAAGGGCAGATTGATACGAAATTTAGTTCCTATAACCCTGACTTAAAATCCCTTGAAGATTTGGGTAATGATGGAATAGCGTTAAAGAATACCAAAATTGCAGATACGCCCCCCGCTGATGAAAGAAACATTCGTAAAGTTAAATATGATCGAGGCGATGACGTAATCAAAAACCCTAAAACTAAAATACCTTTAAATTGGCTGAATCAAATTGAAGCTGGTCACAAGGTAACCAACAAAGCCCAAGACTTTGATGTAGAGTTTCATGAAAATTACGCTGAAATTCCTCCAGAAGCCCTTCGCCTTATGGAAACCATTAGAGAGCAGCAATTGGAATTAGGTTTTCAACAACTCATGCAAATTATTCAATTCAAGCAGAACCTTCAACTCCCGAAAGCTCAAATTTCCCCAGTGAAAGAAATTCTCAAAATGAATATCGATTCGCATTATACGATTACCCTTGACGATCCTATAGGAGTGTTAAAATTAGAACCTTTACACCGGTCAGTGTATATTATTTTCTTACAACATCCTAATGGAATCGACTTATATGATTTAAGAAAATACAGGGACCCCTTACTGCATATTTACAAGGAAATCAGTCAAAGAGAGCTATTGCAACCTATTATTGAATCTATAGATCGATTGGTCAACCGACACGATAATAGTATTTATGAAAAGATTTCGCGAATAAATAAAACCATAAAAGAACGGTTACAACCGCACGATATATCACCCTCACCCTATCTCATTGTAGGGAAACGTGGGGAGGCCAAACGTGTTTTTGGAAGTCGAGATTGGGTGAATTGGGAATAAAAGACGTTTAAAATATCGGTTTAAATGCCTCAAATGCATTGGAGCAATTCTTGCAATAATGCATACTTCTACACAAGGTTGGGCCAAAGGGCGTTTGCATGGTTGTATTGCGGCTATTGCATAAGGGACAGGCAATATCACTTAATACATCCAACTCAATATAACCTTCATGTTTAGGCGGGGGAGCGAGACCGTGTTTCAATAGACCGGCCCTACCCTTTTCTGAAATCATGTTCGAATTCCACTGCGTTTCGAAAGATGTTTCAACCTTAATCTGGGTATAACCCGCAGCATTTAAAGCTTGGTAAACAAGTTCCTCCATAATTTTCAACGCAGGGCAGCCCGAAAATGTAGGCGTTAACTGCACATATGCAGTATGTTCATTTTCAGAGGAAATCTTGGTAACGATTCCCAAATCAACGATAGAAATGGTGGGGATCTCAGGATCCATCACCATTTCTAAAGTTTGTTTAATATGTTGTTCTCTATTTATCGACATTGATTACCAATCGGCTCCTGGATCGATACTGAAAACTTCGGTCATCTCGTCTAATAAGGGCTGTAAAAATTCGGTATGAACCCCATTCCTACCTCCATAAACAGGGGTAACATTGTTGATTTCAGGAAGTGTATACCCAAAAGTGTTCAATTTTTCGGTAACTATGCGCAACCAAGTTTCTTGTAAAACGGCTTCTCCCGAGAATATTCCGGCCTCAATAAGTTCGTTTTCATACTTTGATGGTTCGAACATACCCAAGGCATAGGGAAAAGTTTCGTTGATAGCTTGTTGCATGCGAATTTTGGCTTCTTCACTTCCAAGTGCCAATTGTTTTAACCACGAATCGGCATGCATGGTATGATATTTAATTTCACCGCGGAATTTACGAGCTGCCATTTGCAAAGGCTCTACTACGGTATCTGTTAACATATCAATACGCAAGGCGCTTTGGTGATCGAAGAAAAAGTGACGTACTAAAGAAAAGTCATATTCTCCTATCGGTAATTCTACCAATTGACACGAATGAAACTGCGGTGCATTTCGAGTGAACGCAACCGTATCGGGGTCGCTTTCACCTAATTCATGCAGTATTTCATACATGGCAAGAGATTGTCCCAACTTATCTTGAGCCATACTTGAAAAAGCAATATCTTCCTCTAAAATTGGACCCAAACCAGTCCATTCAGAATTGCGATGACCGAGGATGAGCAAATCGTCTGCCATTCGGTACAATAGATCTTTAAGACCTAAAACGTGATTATCATTAAATTCCATTAGGCGTTTTGTTTTTGGCGCTCCTTAAACGCTTGAATGCGATCCATTACTTTATATGAATTGGGGTCTCTGTGCAATTTAGATGCGGTATTTTCAAACATATCGGCATCTTCATATTCGGTAACTGCAATTTCAGAAGTTTTCACGACCCAAAGATTCACACAATTGCCTCTGCGGGTATATTGTTCTTTGGCAAACATCATAGCCAATTCTGCATTAGGAGCATGAACACTGCCCACGTGCATGTGGTGGGTACCCCGTTTTTTTTGTTCGAACACTTCATAGGTTTGAAAATGGTCGAGGGCATTCAAGGTTCCTTCCGTTGAATTTTCATCCAATTCTGCACGTGTAATTCGAGGATCTAGACTGTTAATTTTCATAGCTTTTTTGGGGATTAAGATAATGGTGCAACGTATTCTGCATCTTTTTGAAGTAATGCCCGGCGCACCCAACGACCTTTTTCTTCTGCCATTCTGCGAACCGCTAAACGTTCTTTATTGCATGGACCGTTTCCATTGATAACTTGTTTAAATACGTCCCAATTGGGTTCGGTATACTCCCATTTTCCAGTTTCAGGATTCTTTTTTAATTCAGGATCTGGCAAGGTTAAACCTAAATCCCAAATTTTAGGAACATACATATCCAAAAATGTTTGACGCATTTCATCGTTGGTACCCATTTTTACTTTCCAACGCATTAAAACTTCGGTATGTACCGACATTTTATCGGATGGACCAAAGAAATGCATAATGGGTTCCCACCAACGAGTAAGAGCTTCTTGAACCATTTCACGTTGTTTGGGTGTACCAGTTGCAAGGAAAACCACATTATCGTGACCGTATTTTAAATGGAAAGATTCCTCAGCGCAGATACGATCTAGAGCCCTAACATAGGGTCCGTAACTGCCTTTGCTATTGGCCAATTGGTTTACGATGGCTCCGGCATCGATTAACCAAGCAATTACCGCTGAATCGGCCCAAGTAACTGCTGGGTAATTAAATACATTGGAATATTTACTTTTACCATTGATCAAGTCGTTGATCATATCTTCACGACTTTTTCCAAGAGTTTCAGCAGCAGAGTATAATAATTGCGCATGACCTACTTCGTCTTGTACTTTGGCCATTAGCGCCAATTTACGTCTGAAACCAGGTGCACGGGTAATCCAAGTACCTTCGGGTAAGGCACCAATAATTTCCGAATGGGCATGCTGTTCGATCATCCGTACCAATTGCTTGCGGTATTCTGCAGGCATCCAATCATGGGGCTCAATTTTATCGCCCGCAGCAATGCGCGCTTCAAAGGCGGCTAATTTTTGTGGATCTTCATTGGCCGTCAATTTATTTTCTTGACCATTGTTTTCGATGTAAGCGTTTCCGTACATATCAGTTTTAATTAGTTTTTTACGTAGTGGGGATTAAAAAGGAGTGGGTGTGCATATTAGGCTTAAGTAACGCCTTTATGATAAATTGGTATAGGCGATCTGCGACTTCTTTGGATTTTAAATCGCCGTTCGGATTGTACCATTCAACAATGGAATTAAGCGCACTTAAGAGGGTAATTACTGCAAATTTTGGGTCGATTGCATCAAAATCGCCATCATCGATACCCAGTTGAATGATTTTACGTATTTCAGCTTCGTAAACCCGACGTTTCTCTAGAAATTCCAATCTGGCAGTTTCAGGAAGATACCGCCATTCATGCATAAATACCGTGGAGGCATCTAAATCCTTGCACACAATATCTACATGGAATTTCACTAAGGTGTAAAGTTTTTCCGGAGCATTGAAGTAAATCTCATTTACTTCTAATACCGCCAACTCAAATTCTTTGGCTAAATCAAAACATA
>CBFHGY010000038.1:0-18215 GCA_965655465.1 Bacteroidia bacterium
TTAACCGATACCATTTTTATGGTGAAAGATTCCCTTTATGAGGTTAAAGCTAATTTCTATCATATTCATGACGGAATAAAAGAAGAAATAAATTCTGAAATCATCCAAGAAGCTAATGACCATATCATTTGCTACACAAACCTAAACCTGGCCAACGTGGTACATTTGGAATTAAACAGAACCGATGTGGACCAACAGAATAGAGAATTGGGAATAACAACCACATGGAAAGGGTTGTTCCCTCATAATAGCGGCATTATGGTTCTTGCGATATTGGAGAAACCGACGTAGAGGTCACATTCCCGTATCGGGTTAAATAAATTAAAATATACCGGTAACCACCGTTTCATTTCTTCACTTCATTTAACCAGATTTCAGGCCATGATGTTCACTTTTAACATTTTCTCAAACATAATTGAGCATCATGTGTTTTTCGTACCTTTGTAATATGACACAAGGAGAATTGCTAAAATCCACCGCATTAACCGAACTACACCGCAGTTTGGGGGCTAAAATGGTACCGTTTGCGGGTTATGATATGCCTGTGCTTTACACCAACCTTATTCAAGAACATCATGCTGTGCGAAACAGTGTAGGAGTTTTTGACGTAAGCCATATGGGGGAAGTTTTTGTAACAGGTCCTAATGCTTATGCATTTGTGGAATTCCTAACGAGCAACGATGTAAGCTCCTTAGTAGATGGGAAAGTACAATATTCTTGCATGCCAAATCATGACGGCGGAATTGTAGACGATTTATTGGTATATCGTTTTTCTGCTGAAAAATATTTTTTGGTAATCAACGCATCAAATATTGAAAAAGATCTCAATTGGATGCATGAAATCAACCAAAAATTTGGCGCTGAAATCACCAATTACTCAGACGATTTCTCTTTGTTGGCCGTTCAAGGTCCTAATGCCCACAAGGCGATCCAAAAAATAACCGAAACCAATCTAAGCAATATTCCATATTACCAATTTGAAGAGGGAAAAATTGCTGGGGTTGATGCCATTATTTCAAATACGGGCTACACCGGTGCAGGCGGTTTTGAATTGTATATTGCCAACAATGATGCTGCCGCTGTATGGAATGCCGTTTTCGAAGCAGGTAAAGAATTCGACATAATGCCTTGCGGTTTAGGTGCTCGAGATACCTTGCGTTTAGAAAAGGGTTTCTGTTTATACGGCAACGATATCAACGATACCACATCTCCTATTGAAGCAGGATTGGGTTGGATTACCAAATTCAATAATCCATTTAACCATTCCGAATACCATTTGAAAATCAAAGAAAACAAACCAAGCAAAAAATTAGTAGGTTTTATTTTGGAAGACCGTGGTATTCCCCGTCAACACTATCCTATTTGCAGCGCCGATGGCACCGTTATTGGCGAAGTAACAAGCGGAACAATGAGCCCAACTTTAAGTAAAGCCATTGGCATGGGATATGTTGCATCTGAGTATGCCAAAGCGGGCAGCGAAATTTATATAGAGGTACGTGGCAAATTGCTAAAATCAATCGTAACGAAATTGCCATTCCTGGCTTAATGCTACCCAGATATAGTTAATTTAATATCTACAAGAATTGCACATGAAAAATTATCTTTAATTTTGGTTCATGTGCAATTCTTTTTTACGTTTTTACCATTGCAATCTCCCTTCACTTTGCGATTTTTATATCCAATACGCTAAAAATTACATCTTGTTACTGATAGGGTTATCCTTAACAGGTATCCTATTTTCACAAACAAATTCCAATTTCACCGAGACGCATAAACAGCTTCCATCCCTTCAGTTCGTTCCGGTTTTAATCAATATTGAGGAAATACTTACTGCGTATGAACAAGATTCAAATATTAATCCTATTTATATATACCGAGACCAATCCACCGGAAGTCAAATAACAACACAAAAATTTAACCGCGCTTACCCTTTCGAAAATTGTGGCTTAGCTATAGTTCAATTCGAAAATGAGGATGTTTTATCGGTTATTAATACGAAAGGGGAACGTATTTTTAAACTTTCCAATCCGGCCGACCATTTACGTATTATCGGGAATGGGTTTATTGAAGTTCAAAACAATAATTTACTTGCAGATGAGTCTCATTATGACTTATATCTAAAGGGAACACGTATTTTAAGTGGAATGCACCATGAATTCCATGAAATCCGCGGAAGCGCGCTTATCATGAATTATAATTACAACTTAGATTTTGCTCAAAATCAATCCATACTAATTGATTCCACAGGTCATGTAATTGCAAAAAATCTCATTTATAAATCAGACCGAAATGGCTTTTTGTATTTTGTTAACGAAATAAAAAAAGGGGGAAAGTCTAAACTGGAGATTTATAATTCCCTTGGCAATACTATTTTCACTTCACCCGACTTGGATTTTAATTTAGAAAACTATGATTATTTTCCAAAAAACATTCAAACCATACAGACGGAATTCAACCAAAAATTTCATTTTTTTATCTTGGGAAACGAAAAAAATCCTAAGAAGAATCGATTTGTAGCAATTTCAGAAAACGGAAAAATCATCAACGAAACCCCAGGGGTAGTTGAATATCAAATAAAAAAAGATTGGGTAAAACTCAGCCTTTTTAATAAAAATGAAGAGGATAACATCGCGCTTTTTCATCCCCATAAAGGGTATTTCCCTAAAATCCTATTGGGAAGTTTCCTGAAGAATCAAGAAAAACCGTGTTTTATCTATCAAAACAGGAATAAGGAAATCTGCCTGTACAACGATATAAAATCAATTTTACTCCCCCACAAAAAATTTAACTATTCTAGGTTAATTCAATTGGGAAATGGCGCTTTTTTAGAAATCGACAATAATGGCAAAAATACTGCCGCAACTCAGTTTTGGTTGGATTTTGAAACCGAAAAATCAGTTCCCGTAAAAACCTTCAAATATGATACAAGGAAAAAACAATGTGTATATATCGATTTACAATCATCAAAACTAGTTTGTTCGGGAACAAGCTCGCATATATTTACTTCAAAAGACCTGGGGGTACCGATAGAATATTGTAGAATTGCTCACTGTACTAAAAACTATTTCAGCTTAGAAATAAACGATATCCTTTACTTTTTTGATTATCAGGGCCGATCAATAAATGAACACATTGCTGAATCTGAAATTTGGGAATTAGATTCGGAAATAGATTTGGAAATAGAACCTGCGCTGATTTATAGATTGTCGAATTCAAAGCATTTGAAGATCGTTGGTATTCCCAACCACGAATTCAAAAAAACAAAAGATGCTCTCGCTCCCACTGGAAATATTCTGTCCCAGGATGCATCAAACCATATCGCTTTAATTCCTCTTGGGAATGGGTCACATTCAAATGAGATTCAACCTCAATTCATTACCATTGATTCTATATTTGATTATCAGTTTTATCATCCTTTAATAGACGATGCCGGAGAATTCGATTATCAAGAATTAAACCTAGATGCAGCGAAGCTGAATTTCGATATTATTTACAACGACAGATTGCGCAAATTTTGGATTTACTACAAAGGCAATCAAATAAAACAAGGCAGTTATGCAGGTCTCTTTTTAAACAACTGTGTTTCTAGATTTAAAGGAATGAACATTACCTCGCTGTTCAACAATGATGAAATCCCCTTTATATTTAACACCGGTAAAGAAGTATATATCACGAAGAAAGGGCCCCATGGATCGATGACTATGGATAGCATAGACTCCCAATTTACTCAATTTCGTACAGCTAAGAACCTCCTTTACAATCGAAGTATTACAAGGGAAGAAAGTTCATCTGTTAATTTATACTCTTACCTATATAAATTAGAAGAAATTCAGTATAATTCTGATAAGGCTTTTGAATATTTAGATGAATTAATCTGGGTAAATACAGATAGCGGTCGCATGGGAATTTGGAATTTTAAGAGCAAAGAATGGTTGGTAGATCCCAATTTGGGGTCAATTGTGGGTGTTTTTGCTTCAGATAATTTAATCCTTTTAACCGAAAAGCAATCAAACACGCAAATAATAAAGAGCATTGTAGGAAAACCATTGATAACCTTTGATTCAAATACGGCATTGAACATATTTGATGAGGGTGAGGAAATGGGACTATTTATAGAAACGAAAACTTCCAACTCCGAAAACCGAGATTCCGTTTTCTTTCAAACATATCGTATCGATAATCAGTATTCGGTTAGAACCCACTTCCCAAATTACAATTCCTTACCCGATAATTTGAAAAATATCTTAATGTTGAACTCAGACGAAGGATTTAATCAAAATATACACCAAGGACTTTTCAGCATATCGCTCAATTTTTTTGATGAAATACCTATTTATTTTGAACGCAATGGAACCCTTTTGCTAGAGTTTAATAGATAATTTAGCCGTCATGCCGCAAGGCTTCGATAGGATTTAGTTTCGCTGCTTTATTGGCAGGATATATTCCCGCAACCAATCCTACTAAAAGCGAAACCAATAAGGCCACAAAGATCCAAAACCAAGGGGCAATAAATCCACTTCCTAAAAAATGACCAACAATATTTCCTAAACTAATTCCTAATATAATTCCGGCGACTCCTCCAATTTGGCAAATAACCAAAGCTTCTACCAAAAATTGATTTCGGATTCCAACTGAGGTAGCGCCTAAGGATTTTCTTAATCCTATTTCCTTGGTTCTTTCTGTAACCGATACCAGCATAATATTCATTAAACTTACCGCTGCACCTAATAAAGTTATAATTCCTATTAATACCCCAACACCGGAAACCATCGACAATTGACTTTTCACATCATTCGCCAATGCATCGCTGCGTGTTATGGTGAAATTCGGGGGATCTGTGGGACGCAATCGACGCACACGGCGTAACACATTTTGCGCTTGTATCATATCGACATCCATATTTTCTACGGTAGGAGATAACACCGTAATCGTTACGTTATTCTGTGCTTGGGTAAACACTTGTCGCGCTTTCTGGATTCCAATAAATACCTGGCGATCTCCTCCCGACATACCCATACTCGAACCTTTTTTATCCAACTCGCCTATGACCCTAAAGGGAACTCCATCAATGGAGACTTCCTGACCCACACTAGCCCCTTTGGGCACATCAACCCCAAACAATTGGATAACCACATCAGAGCCTAAAATAACCCATGGCATACCGAGATGGATATCTTCAGGCGTAAAATTCCTTCCCCCGGATAATTCAAAACTTGAAACGCTTAAGTAATTTTCATCTACCCCTAAAACCCGGATATTCGGATTGGTTTCGGCACTTTGTGCCCGCAATCTCGAATTGAAACCAGCATTAATTGCAAAAGATACTGTTGCGGGATTATCAAAAAGTTCCTCAAATTGCTGCGCTTGGGCATACGTTAAATCTTCATAGGTATTCCGCTTTCCATACCTTGAAACAGAAATGGCATTGGTAACGGTAAAACTCCTTGCACCAAAACGCGTCATGGTCTTTGTAATGGCATTTCCCATGGCATCAATTGAGGTGAGTATACCCACTAAAGCTGTAATGCCTATGGCAATAATAGAAGCCGTAATCACTGCTCTTAAGCGATGCGATTTTAGCGAGGCAACCCCTTGCCTGATATGTTCAACAAGAACCGACAAATGCGTTATGCTGAAAACGATTGTCCGCAACCACAGGTTTCAGACGCATTGGGATTGTTAAAGGAAAATCCACGGTTATTCAACCCCGTTTCCCAATCTACCTCCATTCCTAATACATACATCACATGGGCTTTCTTCATCGAAACAGGAATCCCCTCAATTTCATAATGGGTATCGTCTGGCTCTTTTTTGTCGAATGCCAATAAATAGCTCATTCCCGAACACCCACCTCCTTTTACGCCAATGCGTAAAACAGAATCTTCAGAAACTGCTAATTCCTTATATAAACGATGCAATTCTTGTAAAGCGGAAGGGGTAAACCCCACTGGAGGCAATTCCAATTGGGTTTTGTGCTCTTGATTTTCAATAATGGACTCCATAATTACAAATTTAACGCAATTCGTCGAACCCACCCCTACTCACTCCTTCGGTTGTGCGTTAAACGGCCTATCTTTGTCGAAAATTTATATGGAAACCCAGTTTATACTCAGTTTATCCTTGGTTATTGTTAGCGGTGTTTTGGTCATCGTTTCGGCCTATGTCGTAATGAAAAACATGTCTAAAAACTTAGAAAAAACGCTGCGTGCCGAGATCATCCGTCAAAACAATAAAGATTTCGCCAAACTAAAAATGGCGGCTTATGAAAGACTGGCCTTGCTCTTAGAGCGCAATAGTGTGCCTTCCCTCATCCATAAATTCACCAAATCTGCTGGTAGTCCTGCTCAAATTTCCGAAATGATGCAACATGCCATCAATGAAGAATTCAATTACAACCTTTCACAACAAGTGTATGTAAGTGGTCAAACATGGACTACTCTGAAAATCGTAAAGGAACAAACCCTAATATTCATAAAAACCACCGAGAAAATGCTTCCTGAAAATGCTACCAAGGCAGACTTTTTTGGTGCGCTTATTCTTAAAATGCAGGAAAACGGAGAAATTCCTCATGAAAAAGGATTGCAAATGATTCGGTCTGAAATTGAGTTACTATTTAATTAATCCCCCTTATTTAACATGAAAAAGAACAGCAGCGGCATCGAAATAAACGAGATATACACGGGTTCCAATCCCGAAAATTCTTCTGCGGGAAATTTCCCTTTTAAAAGAGGTATACGCCCTGACATGTATCGGGGTCGTTTATGGACCATGCGCCAATACGCGGGCTTCAGTACTGCTGAAGAAAGCAATAAAAGATACCATTACCTACTCAATCAAGGTACTACAGGATTGTCTGTAGCCTTTGACCTACCTACCCAAATTGGATATGATTCTGACCATGCCATGAGTGAGGGCGAAGTAGGCAAAGTGGGCGTTGCTATAGACACCTTGGCGGATATGGATACCTTATTTAAAGGAATTTCCTTAGAAAAAGTTACCACCAGTATGACCATCAATGCCACCGCAAGTACCTTATTAAGTATGTATGTTGCTTTGGCCAAAAAGCAAGGTGCCGATTTATCTAAAATAGGAGGAACGATTCAAAACGACTTATTAAAAGAATATGCTGCTCGCGGTACCTATATATATCCAGTGCGTCCTAGCATGCGCATTATTACAGATATTTTCGAATGGTGCAGCAAAGAACTTCCTAAATGGAATACTATCAGTATAAGCGGATATCACATCCGTGAAGCGGGCAGTACTGCTGTGCAGGAATTGGCTTTTACTTTAGCTAATGGAAAAGCTTATGTAGAAAGTGCCCTAGAAAAAGGACTGGATATCAATGTTTTCGGGAAGCGATTATCCTTCTTCTTTAACGCACACAACGATTTCTTCGAAGAAATTGCAAAATTCAGAGCGGCTCGCGTGCTATGGGCCCATATAATGAAAGATTTAGGTGCTACCGATCCCAAAGCACTTATGTGTCGTTTCCATACCCAAACTGGGGGAAGTACCCTAACGGCGCAACAACCTGAAAACAATATTACAAGGGTAACCATTCAAGCTTTAGCCGCCGTTCTCGGAGGCACACAAAGTTTACATACAAATGGTTTCGATGAGGCCTTGAATTTACCCACAGAAAAAGCCGCTCGCATTGCATTGCGCACCCAACAGATTATCGGTTACGAAAGCGGGGTAGTAAATACCGTGGATCCTTTGGGTGGTAGTTATTATGTAGAAGCCTTAACCGATACGATGATCCTTAAAGCAAAAGTAATCTTGAAGGAAATCGACGCTATGGGTGGCGCAGTTTCTGCAGTAGAAAAAGGATGGATCCAAGAAGAAATTGCACGCAGTTCTTACGATTTCCAAAAAAGCATGGAACTCAAAGAACAAATAATCGTAGGAGTTAACCAATTTCAAACTGAAGAATCTGGCGATATGCCCAGCTTTAAAATCGATGACAGCATCCGCCAGCAACAATCCGAAAAAATTCAACAAATTAAAAACCAACGTGACAACGAAATGGTGCAAAAAAATCTTTTTTCACTTTCCGAAAGTTGCAAAAACGGTGAAAACGTGATGCCCAAAATTCTGGAATCGGTGGAATCCTACGCCACACTTGGAGAAATTGCAGATACCATGAGAAATGTGTTTGGTGAATATCAATTTCACTAGTCAAAAATTCCTAAAATTCAAGTAAAATAAATTGGATTTTTGGAAATTTTAGCGCTTTCTTTACACCTTCAAATGTGAATAACTACTGCCACTGGATATCAATCAGTTAAGTTTAGTTATTCACAGACCAAACATTATCAAGGAACAAGCACTATATGGAAAGAAAAGCTCACGAATCTGCATGGCAAGAATGCATGGAAATCTTCAGGGATAACGTCAACCCACAAAGCTTCAAAACGTGGTTTGAGCCGATTAAACCGGTAAGACTCTCCAATAAAGTTTTAACCATTCAGGTCCCAAGTCAGTTTTTCTATGAATGGCTCGAAGAACACTACGTTCAAATCTTACACAAAACCCTTAAAAAGGTAATTGGTCCAAGTGCTAAATTGGAATATTCGATCATCATAGAAAACAACCAATCAGACAGACAACCCCTAACGATTAACCTTCCTACTGGAAATTCATCCAGACCTGTGAACAATGAGTTGGGCATGCCTATCAACATGGAAACCCCGATAAAAAACCCTTTTATCATTCCCGGTTTGAAACGCATGAATATCGACAGTCAATTGAATCCTCGTTATTCTTTCGACAATTTCGTTGAAGGTGACTGCAATAAATTAGCACGGAATGCAGGTTTAGCTATTGCCAATAACCCGGGTGGTACTGCCTTCAATCCATTGATGATTTTCGGTGGTTGTGGTTTGGGTAAAACACACCTTTCCCATGCCATTGGCAACTTAATTAAACAACAACACAAACAGAAGGTAGTAGTTTTTGTAAGTGCCGAAAAATTCATCAATCAATTTATTGATTCTGCACGACAAGGAAACAACAACCAATTCGTGAATTTTTACCAATACCTAGATGTATTAATCGTGGATGATGTTCAGTTCTTTGCAAAAAAAGAACGAACCCAAGAGGTATTCTTTCAAATCTTCAACCACCTACATCAAAACGGCAAACAAATCATCCTAACCTGTGACAGAGCTCCTAAAGACCTTAAAAACATGGATGAACGCTTGTTGAGCCGCTTTAAATGGGGTTTGTCGGCAGATTTAAATACGCCAGACTTTGATACCCGTGTTTCTATCTTGGAGAATAAAATGTATCAAGATGGAATCACCCTTCACAAAGATGTTGTGGAATATTTGGCCCATAACATCGATACCAATATTCGAGAACTTGAGGGAGCTTTGATTTCATTATTAGCGCAAGGTTCTTTAACCCGTAAACATTTAGATATCAATCTTGCCAAACAGATTGTTAAGAATTTCGTCAAGAATTCAACCCGAGAAATTAGCATCGATTATATTCAGAAGTTGGTTTGCGATTTCTACAATATTCCTGTTGAAGCGGTAAAATCAAAAACACGCAAGCGCGAAATCGTTCAAGCACGCCAAATTGCTATGTATTTCACCAAAGACCTTACGAAAGCATCTTTGAAAAACATAGGAATATATTTTGGAGGGCGAGATCACAGTACCGTAATTCACGCATGTCAAACGGTTAACGACCTTATCGAAACCGATAAGAAGTTCCGTCAAGACGTAGAGGAAATTGAAAAGCGCATTAAAATCAATACCTTTTAATACGGATTCGCAATACACGTTCAATATTTATAAAAGCCCCATATTTAGGGCTTTTTTTTGTCGCATTCAACCAAGCTGGTTAAAAAATCACTTAAAGTAATTATACCTACAACGTCAAATTGGTTTTTTCTATCTCTTCTTCTACGTAGAGAAGCCGGCTATCTCGCTATTTTATGTACTTTTGAAAATAAATCATGCTTAGATTCTATAAGTCTTTCCGATTTGCGCTAAACGGATTTAAACTCTTGGTCAAAACCGAGCGGAATTTTCAAATAATTGTTGCCTGTATGTTTCTAACATTAATAATCGGGTTTGGACTCGATTTTTATGGCCAACATCTTAACCGGTTTGAATGGGCGATTTTGTGGTTAGCTATGGGAATGATTTTTGTTTCAGAAGCCTTAAATACAGCTATCGAAAAAACCTTAGACGTATTGCACCCAGGTAAAAATGAAGGCATCGGCCACGCAAAAGATATGGCCGCTGGAGCCACATTGGTAGCATCTACCGTGGCTATAATCGTGGGGGCCTACATTTTGCTACCTCGGATTATAGCGGTTTGGATGTTTTAATTTGCAGTTTTCGCAAAAACCAAGTGTATAGAATCCATTAAATGGCCCCAAAATGCTCATTTTAGGGCCATTTAACGACTTCAAACATATCTGGCCGATATAATTACTCCCGGCCCGCTTCTAGTATTTGCAATTGCTCTGTAGTCAATGCACTTGGTGCATCAATCATAACATCACGTCCGTTATTATTCTTAGGGAAGGCAATAAAATCACGTATACTATCGCTGCCACCAAACATGCTGCATAATCGATCAAATCCCAAAGCAATACCTCCATGAGGGGGCGCTCCGTACTTGAAAGCATTCATTAAAAATCCAAATTGTGCTTCCGCTTCTTCCGGACTGAATCCTAAAAGTTGGAACATCTCTTGTTGCAACTCTCTATCATGTATACGAATAGATCCTCCACCAATTTCAACGCCATTAATTACCAAATCATAGGCATTGGCTTTTACAGCTCCAGGATCGGTTTTCATTTTTTCCCGGTCTTCAGGTAAAGGACTGGTAAATGGATGGTGCATGGCGTGAAAACGTGCGCTTTCCTCATCCCATTCCAATAAGGGGAAGTCTACTACCCACAAAGGGGCATAGGTGTTTTTATCTCTCAATCCTTGCATATCAGCAACATGCAATCGCAATTCATTCAATTGCTTACGTACTTTTAATATTGGACCTGCCAACATCAAAACTAAATCTCCAGCATCTGTACTGCATTCCTCGCTCCATTTTTGAAGTGCTTCCGCATCGTAAAATTTATCAACCGAAGACTTGAAACTACCGTCTAATTCGTGTCGGAAATAAATCAAACCAGTGGCTCCGATTTGAGGGCGCTTAACAAAGTCTGTTAACCCGTCAATTTGCTTTCTGGTAAATGCAGCTGCCCCTTTTACATTAATCGCTACCACGGATTCTGCCTGATCAAAAACGGGAAATCCTTTTCCTGACACCCAATCAACTGCTTCTGATTTTAGCTCTACGAAACGCATATCGAAACGGATATCCGGCTTATCGCTACCGTAATATTTCATTGCATCGTGAAATGACATCCGAGGAAATTCCTCTAAGGCAATGTTTTTAGTTTTTTGAAATAAATGTCGCGTCATCCCCTCAAAAAGATTCAAAATATCTTCGCGATCTACAAAACTCAATTCGCAGTCTATTTGGGTAAATTCCGGTTGTCTATCTGCCCGCAAATCTTCATCACGGAAACACTTAACGATCTGAAAGTAACGATCCATGCCCGCCACCATTAACAATTGCTTGAAGGTTTGTGGACTTTGAGGCAAAGCATACCATTGACCGGGGTTTAAGCGACTTGGAACCACGAAATCACGAGCTCCCTCAGGTGTTGATTTAATCAATACCGGAGTTTCAACCTCAACGAAATCGTTCTCAGACAAATACCTGCGAATCTCTTGTGCTAGCGTATGTCGTAACATCAAATTATCGCGAACTGGATTTCTGCGGATATCCAAATATCGGTATTGCATCCGCAATTCATCACCTCCGTCGGATTCATTTTCTATCGTAAATGGAGGCGTTGCTGATGCGTTTAAAACCTGCAAATCTGTTACCTTTATTTCAATTTCACCCGTAGGTATTTGAGCATTTTTACTGCTGCGCTCAGCAACATTACCGGTAATTTGAATTACGAATTCACGGCCAAGATCTGCCACCAACTTTAACATTTCTGGATTCTCATCTTCATTAAAAGAAAGTTGAGTAATGCCATATCGATCACGCAAATCCACAAAAGCCATGCTTCCGAGATGCCTAAGTTTTGAAACCCAACCCGATAAAGTTACTGTTTCCCCAACATGCGACAAGCGCAATGCTCCACAATTATGCGTTCTATAACTCATTTTAATTTTCTGCTAAATGATTCCACCCTTGTGCTTTGATATCGAATGCATTTCCCGCACGCGTCTGCAATTGATAGCGACCGACTGACTCCGTTGCGTGACCAATAATGCTAAAATCAAGGTGATTTTTAATTAAATCGTAATGTTTTTGATCCAATGTAAACAACAATTCATAATCTTCGCCACCGTTTAAAGCCGCAATACTCGGATTTAAATTGAACATCAAAGCCGTATCTAACGTTTGTTGATCCAATGGGATCTTCTCCTCATACACATCGAAACCTACTCCAGACGCTTTTCCTAAATGATATAATTCACTGGCAACCCCATCGCTAACATCCATCATAGAAGTAGGTACTATTCCCAATTCATCGAGTATTTTAATTACGTCTAAACGTGCTTCAGGCTTCAATTGCCTACCTACTATATAATCGTAAGGTTCTAAATCGGGTTGCATATTTTTATGTTCCAAGAAGACGCGTTTTTCGCGTTCCAAGATTTGCAAACCCATGTAAGCGGCCCCTATATCACCGGTTAATACCAATAAATCACCTGCTTTTGCCCCTGAACGCTTGGTTATTTTTTTAGGAGAAACTTCGCCAATTGCGGTTACTGAAATTATCAAGCCGCTACGCGACGTACTGGTATCTCCTCCTATCAAATCAATCTGATATTTCTCACAGGCCAATCGGATTCCTAGATACAATTCTTCAATGGCTTCTAAGGAAAAACGATTACTAAATGCAATAGAGACCGTTATTTGGGTAGGAATTGCATTCATGGCACAGATATCACTTAAATTACTGGTAACTGCCTTATAGCCTAAATGTTTCAATGGGGTATAACTTAAATCAAAATGAACCCCTTCTACCATCATATCGGTGCTAACGGCAATGTATTTACTGCCGAATTTCAAGAGAGCGGCATCGTCGCCAATTCCCAAAAAGGTACTGCCTAATTGCGGCTCAAAATGTTCCGCAAGATGGTTAATTAAACCAAATTCCCCTAATGATTCCAGCTCGGTACGATCGCTATTTTCAAACATGGTGCAAAGGTAAATAGAAAGTACGACAAACCTTTAGGATAGCGCAATGCAAACATTTTTGGGTTCGGTAAAGAAGCGCATCGCTTCCCAACCACCTTCGCTGCCCACTCCTGAACTTTTTGCCCCACCAAATGGGGTGCGCAGATCGCGAAGCAACCAACAATTCACCCAAACAATCCCAAATTCCAATTCCGCTGCCATTTTGTGCGCTCGGGTCAAATTCTGGGTCCAAATAGTCGCAGCCAATCCATATTCAGTGGCATTGGCAATCTCTAGGGCTTCCGCGTCGTCTTTAAAGGGCATAAGCGTTATCACAGGGCCAAATATTTCTTCTGTATTTGTTCTGCACGTCGAGGAAAGTCCTTCAATAACGGTTGGTTCAATGAACCAACCCTGCTCACAACCTTCTGGATGTAAAGCCCCTCCACCGGTTAATACAGTACCGCCTTCCTGCTTAGCTAATTCGATATACGACAATACCTTATTATAATGGGTTTCTGAAACGATCGCCCCTACCCGCACTTGATCGTCTTTCGGGTTGCCCACCTTCAAGCTTTTTGCTTCTGCAACAATTCGATTTTTCACTTCTTCATAAATCGATTCATGTATCAACATCCGACTGCCACACAAACAAATTTCCCCCTGATTTAAAAAGGACGTATTTATCGACGTTTTGATGGCTTTATCGATATCTGCATCTTCAAATAGGATGTTCGGATTCTTTCCGCCCAATTCCAAACTAAGCTTTTTAAACATAGGTGCCGCAACTGAAGCAATATGTTTGCCTGTTGCTGTGCCACCCGTGAAACTGATGGCCTTGATGCCCTTATGCACCACTATAGCTTCACCTACCTTAGGACCTAAGCCGTTCACTATATTCAAAACCCCTGCTGGAAACCCAATTTTGATACAGGCTTCCCCCAATAAATGGGCGGTAGCAGAAGTAAATTCACTGGGCTTGGCAATTACCGTATTCCCGGCAGCCAGAGCCGGAGCAATTTTCCATGAAAATAAATACAAGGGTAAATTCCAGGGAGAAATACAGCCAACAACTCCCAAAGCTTGCCTCAATGTGTAATTAATTGCTCGATTTTCCGTGGCGTGACTTTCGGAGGCGAACTGCATAGCAGCCGTAGCAAAAAAACGAAAGTTTTGCGCCGCCCTGATCATTTCATTACGCGCTAACCAAAGGGGTTTTCCTTGGTCTCTACTTTCCGCCTCTGCAAAACGCTCACGATCTGCATCAATGGCATCAGCTAACGCATTCAACCATTTGAATTTTTCTTCTGCGGGGGTATTCGACCAAGATTCTTTGGCACCTTTAGCCGCTTCAAAAGCCAAGGCTACATCCGCCGCATCGCTATCCGCAACCTTGCCATACACGAGCCCAGTCGCGGGTTCAAAATTATCTAAGTACGCACCGGAAACTGCTGGTGTCATAGCTCCGTTTATATAATTCAATACCTGCATAAAACGCTATTTTTTACTTGTTTTGGATCTTTAAGGTTGTATAAATTCTGCAAAAATTTCATATTCACGAGCAGCAGCCCAAGCCGCATCTTCCTTCATTTTAATGCGATACCCTTTCATGGGTTGATAGGTCATTTCAAAATTTCGATCAATTAAAACACTCTTTTTTTGAATTTGCCAGGTAATCAATTGAATCTGACCATCTACCCGGGTTTCTTCCCAAAATTGCAAGGAAGAGGTAGAATCTTTGGCACTCAAGCGACGAATTTCAAAACGTCCAGAGGTATCCACCGCAAATTGATAATGGGCTGTATCAGCAATTTGGGGATTCTCGGCATTTAAAAAACCGCGCAATTCCCGTTCCCAAAGTTGGGAATTCATCGTATCCAAACGCTCTTGTTGAACATCCTCTCCCTCACTTGTATGTCGAATCAAACCATATTTTTTTGCCGTTAAAAGATCTATTTGAGATTCGAAATACTGGGTGTAAAACGACTTTTCTGCTTTTGGATTAGAAGGTTTACAAGCGACCATAAAGCCAATTGCAAAAACATATAATAATTTACGCATGCAATAAAGAATTACCCGTCATTTCTTTAGGTTGTTTCAATCCCATCAATTGTATAATACTGGGAGCAACATCCGCTAAAATGCCAGACTCTAGTTTATAATCAGAGTTATGGGTAACTAGCCAAACAGGAACCGGATTCGTAGAATGTGCCGTATTCGGCGACCCGTCTGGATTTAGAGCCATATCTGCATTGCCGTGATCGGCAATAATCATGATTTGATAATCTAATTTCATGAGCGATTCTACCAAACGTTCTAAACACGTATCAACGGTTTCCACTGCTTTAATTATGGCTTCGTAAACTCCGGTATGACCAACCATATCGGCATTTGCATAATTCAAACACACAAAATCTGGTTGCTCTACACTGATATACTCAAGACATTTATCGGTTAACTCAGGTGCGCTCATTTCAGGCATTAAATCGTAGGTAGCTACTTTGGGAGAAGCCGCCATAATACGATGCTCTCCCGTATAACATTCTTCACGTCCGCCTGAGAAAAAGAAGGTCACATGCGGATATTTCTCAGTTTCTGCAGCCCGTAATTGGGTTTTTCCAGCCTCAGAAATCACTTCCCCTAAAGTCCAATTCAAGTTCTCATTATCAAATAAAATCCCTTTAATTTTAAAGGTTTCGTCATATTGGGTAAACGTATAGAAATCCAATTTCAACGGTTTCATACCAAATTCAGGGAAGGCTTCTTGGGTGAGTACCCGCGTTATTTGTCTACCTCTATCGGTCCTGAAATTGAAACATAAAACAGAATCGCCCTCTTGAATCCGCCCGTTCTCAGAAGCTCCTATTTTCAATGCAGTCATAAATTCATCGGTGATACCTGCATCGTATTGAGCAGAAACGGCCTCCAAAACATCCTCACAAACAAGACCTTCACCATGCACCATGAGATCGTAGGCCTTTTTCACCCGCTCCCATCTTTGGTCACGGTCCATGGCGAAATAACGCCCAATTACCGAGCTCAATTGAATTCGCTCATCGTCTAATTCAAGTAGAAGTTGCCTCAAATAATCTAAACCGCTCTGCGGATCGGTGTCTCTGCCATCTAAAAATGCATGTATATATACTTTGGGAACTTGGGACTGTTTCAAGCTACGTACCAAACCAATTAAGTGATCTATATGTGCATGTACCCCACCATCGGATACCAATCCGATTAAATGCAAGGGCTTCTGATCGCGCACGCAGCGATCGGTAATTTCTTGCCATTGCGGCACGGCGTTCAAGGTATTTCCCTCGAAAACACGATTTATTTTGGCTAACATTTGCCATACCACACGACCTGCTCCGATATTCATATGACCTACTTCTGAATTCCCCATTTGTCCTGGGGGAAGCCCCACATGCTCGCCGTCGGTGCGCAACTGCGCATGTGGAAATTTCTCGTTCAATGAATCGGTGAAGGGGGTGTTTGCATTAAAAACCGCATCAGATTGGGAGCGATTGCCAATTCCCCAACCATCCAATATAACCAAAGCCGCTTTTTTCGACATAATATGCAAAAATACGCAAGCGCTGACGGAAACCCCGAAAAATAACGATATTTGTATATGCTTTTGCGAAAATTGCAAATTTTAGGCCTTCTTTTCATCTTCTTTTGGGGGGGATCCCTTGAAGCTCAAGCCCTTACCCATATTAAGGAAGATGCTTCAGTTACAGCAATGCGCCGCAAAAGAGCCGATTACCGGGAATCTTCTGAGTACCGTTTTGAAGGTTATTCCATTTTTGTGAATATTTTCAGTAACCGGAAAGAAGCCATCAAATTTGAAAAAGAATTCAATCATCGTTTTAAAGGCAATGCCCATTGCCAAATAATTTACGACGAACCTAATTTCAAAATTTATGCCGGCTCCTATACCCTGAAGGCCGAAGCAGAATACATATTGGCGAAAGTACGACAGGCGTATCCCAGTGCCAAAATCATTCGAATGCCTATGTCCATTCCCAATTAAACCGCAAAACCTCCATTTTGTTAAGTTTCCGTTTATAAGTTATTCTCTTTTAAACGAATTATACCCTAATTTTGCGATTTACTTCTGCCCAACGCAATGAAAGCGGACCCCAAAATCAACAAAATCAAGGAAGAAGTACGTGAGATTTTTACGCGTTACTTAGAAGCCAACAAACAACGGAAAACGCCGGAGCGCTACGCCATACTGGATGAAATTTATTCGAGTAAGGAACATTTCGATGTGGATGAGCTTTACGTAAAAATGAAAACCCGAAACTACCATGTAAGTAGGGCCACCGTTTACAATACCCTTGATTTGTTGGTAGAATCCGGATTGGTCAAAAAGCACCAATTCGGTCAAAATACCAGTCATTACGAACAGGCTTACGGCTATAAACAACACGATCACCTAATTTGCAATCATTGCAAAAAAGTAATGGAGTTTTGTGATCCACGCGTACAACAAATCAGCTCTACTATGGGCGGATTATTAAAATTCAACGTAAATAGCCATTCCCTTCATTTATATGGAGACCCTTTGATAAACGATAACGGCGATTGCCAACAATGCCATATTAACATTTCTGAACAACCGAATTAATGATAGACGTGATATTAGGCCTCCAGTGGGGCGATGAAGGAAAAGGTAAAATTGCCGATTATTTGACTCCTAAATACGACTTAGTCGCTCGATTTCAAGGGGGACCCAATGCCGGACATTCTTTAGAGTTTGAAGGAAAAAAGTTCGTATTAAATACCATTCCATCGGGCATTTTCCGACAGGAAACCTTAAATCTTATCGGCAACGGTGTGGTAATTGACCCGGTGCGTTTGATGGAAGAAATTGCTCGCATTAAAGAGGAATGTCCAAGTTACCGCGAACGTTTACTGGTTTCTAAAAAAGCGCATTTAATATTGCCCACTCATCGCATCTTAGATGCCGCATCTGAAGCGGC
>CBFHGY010000038.1:18315-19891 GCA_965655465.1 Bacteroidia bacterium
GAACGTTTACTGGTTTCTAAAAAAGCGCATTTAATATTGCCCACTCATCGCATCTTAGATGCCGCATCTGAAGCGGCGAAAGGCGATGCCAAAATTGGCAGTACGTTAAGAGGTATCGGTCCAACCTATCGCGATAAAATAGGCCGCTCAGGCCTTCGCATTGGCGATATTTTAGAAGACGATTTCCAAGAGCGTTACGAAAATGTACGCAATGCCCATTTAGATCAAATTCAATTTTACGGATTTACCGATTTCAATATCCAAAACGATGAAACCCGCTTCTTCGAAGCCATTGCCTTCATTAAAACGTTGAAATTGGTAAATAGCGAATACGTAATCGATGATTATATCCGTGCAGGAAAGAAAATTCTTGCCGAAGGTGCTCAAGGCAGTTTACTCGATGTAGAATTTGGTACGTATCCTTTCGTTACTTCTAGCACCACACTTTCAGGAGGCGTTTGCTCCGGACTTGGCGCAGCGCCCAAGCACGTGCGCAAAGTATACGGTATTTTCAAAGCTTATTGCACACGCGTTGGATCCGGTCCATTCCCTACAGAATTGAACGACGAAACGGGTATGTTTTTACGTACGAAAGGACATGAATTTGGTGCCACTACTGGTAGAGAACGTCGCACAGGTTGGCTAGATTTGGTGGCTTTAAAATATACCTGTATGTTAAACGGAGTTGATGAATTGATCATGATGAAAGGCGACGTTTTGAATGGAATGGATGAACTTAAAATCGCCACATCTTACAAAATAAAAGGAGAAATCACACAAGAATTCCCTTCAAATTTATGTTCTACCGAAGTAGAACCTATTTATGAAACGATGCCCGGCTGGAGCGAGAATGTAAATTTAGACCATGGCTTCGAAGCTATGGACGAAACTTTTAAATCTTACGTGAATTTCATCGAATCCTATTTAGGCACCAAAATTTCGGTAATTTCTATGGGTCCAGGTCGCGACGAAACACTCGTTCGTTCTTAATCTGCCCTTATGAAAATTATTTGTGTTGGAAGAAATTACCTCAAGCATATTGAGGAATTGCACAATACCATCCCCGAGGAGCCTGTAATTTTCATCAAGCCTGATACGGCATTATTGCGTAATAATGCGCCATTTTTTATTCCGGAATTCAGTAATGATGTGCATTATGAGGTTGAATTGGTGCTAAAAATACAAAAATTAGGCCGACATATTCCTGTAGAATTCGCAAGAGATTATATATCTGAAATTGCATTAGGTATCGATTTTACGGCTCGCGATAAGCAAGCAGAATTAAAATCAAAGGGCCTTCCTTGGGAAAAAGCCAAAGGGTTTGATCATTCGGCGGCGATCAGTACCTTCATTCCATGTCCAGAGGATTTAGGCACGATCAATTTTCGCTTAGAAAGGAACGGAGAAATCGTTCAAAAAGGCAACTCTCAACAAATGATACACAACATTCCCGAACTGATTTCTCATATTTCGGAATATTTCACCCTAAAAATTGGAGATTATATATACACCGGAACCCCCGAAGGGGTTGGTCCGGTGTGTCCTGGAGACCAACTCAAGGGATATATTGAAGACA
>CBFHGY010000039.1:0-19765 GCA_965655465.1 Bacteroidia bacterium
ATTTTCGGCTTCTATATTAGTTTTGGACTTCTTTAATGCAACAATTTCTGCTTGCAATTTATCCAGATAATCTTGCAAGTTTTTCTTCTCATCATCACACTTCTTTTGAATCTCGATGTTTGATTTTTTTGCTTCATCCAATTCAACAATAATCTTGCTTCGTGTGCTTTTAACCAATTCGATTTCAGCCTTTAGTTTATTTAATTCCGGCGTGCAATCCAATTTAATCGTATCTACTTTGGGAAGACTCGGATTTTTTTCAGTTGCTAATTTTATTAATCTTTGTCGCTCAATCTCCCATTCTTTTTGTTTTATCGCGATTTCTGCATCTTTTTTCTTGATTTCTGCTTCGATATCGCTTTGTGCCTTCTTGCACTTCTCCCCTTCTTTAATTAAAATACCCAAACGGTCTTGGCATTCTTTCTGTGCTTTTTCTGCATTCTGTTTCAGCGTGATGATTTGTTTGTCTTTTTCATCTAATTCAAGCTGATATTTCTTCTTTTGTTCTTCAAGGGCAATTTGACTTTTCGGATCCGTGTCGTCCTTAACGGTTATGGTTTCTTTTTTATTTTCTACAATGGTATCGCGTTGTACTTTTACGATTTTTACTTTTTCTATTACCGTATCGCGTTCAATCAATGTATCGTAAAACGTTTCTTTTTGGATATACGAATAACGTTTCGTGCGTTTATCGCAAGAACCTATTTTAGAACGGATTCCAAAATAAAAACTTCCCCCAGAAAAGGAATTATTTTGAACGTATTCACCTAAACCGACAAGATTATCGGTTCCAATTATTACCGGACCTAAACGACCGTAAACCCCCATGTGCAAAGCGGTGTAATCATTTGCAACGGTGAGTGGAAATCCATATTCCCATTGCTCTGTTTGCCAACGCGGAGTAATATTTAAATACGATGCTCTGCGAAGACCCACCGAATTTAAACGTTTCAAACTTTGAGTCCAATACGCTCCGATATGCATTTTGCCTCCAAAATATTTATCGTATTGCAAATTCAGCGCTAAAGGGGTGCTGCTGAAGAAATCTGCAATTGAATTCCCTCCTAATTGTTCGAACAATCGGTTTTCCAGGTCATTTAATCGGTCTTCACCACCTACTTGGCTATTTTGCATAATTTTGGGATCAACTTGCCACAAGATATTTCCTGCAGAAACAATATCGGAACCCGCTCCCCAATAATTGATAAATCCTAAATCGGTTAAACTAGCACCAAACTTCCAATTGTATTGCTGCATCGATTCACGGTCACAAAATTGACTTCCAATTATTTTTTTTCCACCCTTGGGCCTGTATTCGTAAACTACACCTAAATCTACCCCTAAACCTGCACCTTCAGCAAAGTCAAAAGACATCCCCAAAGGATTGTTCAGTGTGTTATAGGCACCTGCTGTGCGAAATATTCGCGCGTTCATTTGATTAACATTTATGGCACTGGCATCGTTGTTAATATCAAAATTGATATTGTCACTACCTATATGAGCCATGCCCATCCCTATTAAGAATTTCAACGTAGTTCCCCATTTCCATACATGCACATCATCGGTTTGGGCAACACCTGCGAAATTCATGAACCATTCTTGATACTTCTCTGTGTTTAAAGAAAACTCATTTTGATTGATGGTCTTACCGGCGTGCTTTTTCAAGTGCGGCAAACCATATCTCAGAATCCCACCAAAATCACCGTTTAATCCGTTTACAGAAAAACCCGAAACTTCCTTGAAACCAAATCCAAAAGTTCCTATTTCGTCTATCGGAATAAAAAAGGACGGGCCATTTACTTCTGAAAGATAGTTCAATTTAAATTGAGATACATCGGTATTCACAGGAAGCCAATTTTGTTGAAACGCCAAAGAACCGTTGATGTTGGCATATTCACTGGGATAGGTTTCATTGATCCAAGCACCCAATCTAAATGGAGCATCATATTTCATGAAATTATTTTCTAAAGAAACCGAAGCTCCCCACCAATTTATATATGCACGGTTGGAAGGATTTGTACGAGATAATGCTGGATTTAGGCTATATGCATAGGGACTATTGAAATCACCCACAACCAAACCCATAGCATGTTGAGCTTTAATGGTGTTTATACTTAAAGCAAATAAGCTAAAACATATAAGGAGAATGCGTTTCATATATTTTTTTTATAATTTCAGACAAAAGTAGGGCCAATTTTATGCGAACTCAAACAAAATCCACACCATAAATAAAAATTATATCTAATTATGTAATGCGTTTATCGGTATTCCTCGATTCTTGACGGCTTGAACTCCATAAAATAAAGCAAGCCGCATTACCTTTGCAAAGACTGAAAACGTTTTTAAAGTACTTCATTACCTTTTTGATAGGGATTGTGGCTGGACTTGCTGGTTTGTTAATTATCGGGATTATTATCATCGGAAGTGCTGATTTTTCAAAGGAAAAAGTTGAAATCCCAGAAAATGGCATCCTAAAAATTAGTTTACCCCTTAGTTTGGAAGAAAAAGGGGATAACGAATCAATCAGTCAATTGATAAATGGCCTCATCGGAAGCCATAATATGTCCTTAAGCGATTTGAGAAGTATGTTAAAAGCAGCCGCCAAAGACAAGCGCATCGTTGCGATTAGCTTAGATGCTGGCATGTTTAGTGGTGGATTGGTAAAAGCAGAAGAAATTCGGAGATCTATAGATTCTTTTCAATTATCGGGTAAACCTGTATGGTGTTACAGCGAAAATTATGGAGAACAAGGTCTATACATTGCGAGTACTTGCGATAAAGTTTTTGCAAATCCTAAAGGCATGATAGAATTCAATGGTTTTTCCAGCGGAGTAGTCATGTATAAAGGTCTGCTTGATAAATTAGGAGTAGACGTACAAGTGTTCAAAGTTGGGAAATTCAAAGGGGCGGTGGAGCCCTTCATTCAAAAGGAACTGTCAGATAATAACCGTTCTCAAATAGAAGCCTATTTGGGAAGCCTTTTTGATGTACAAATCCAACAAATGGCAAGCGATAGAAAGTTAAATCCGGATACCCTTAAAGCCTTTGCTTTATATGGCAATTCCTACGAAATAAAGAACTGCTTGGCACTCGGATTGGTTGATGAACTGAATTATTACGATGTTTATGAAGAGCAACTTAAATCCAAACATAAAAATTTCAAATGGGTAGAGGCCAAAGATTATAAAAAAGAAGGTTCGGATTATGAGTATATCGAAGATAAAATAGCCATAGTGTATCTAGAAGGTGAAATTATTTCTGGGAAATCCGAAACGGAAGGTCAAATCGCGAGCGATGATGTATGTAAAATGCTACGTAAAATTCGTGAAAACGATGAAATCAAATCGGTAGTATTGCGTATCAATAGTCCTGGAGGAAGTTCCATGGCCAGTGACATTATTGCGCGCGAAATAGAATTGTTAAAGAAAAAGAAGCCGGTTATTGCTTCTTTCAGTAATGTAGCGGCCTCTGGGGGCTATTACATTTCTTGCATTGCAGATAGCATTTTTGCAGAACGCAGTTCAATTACGGGTTCAATTGGGGTTTTTGCGATGATTCCAAATACGGGAGAAGCCTTTTCTAAAACCTTGGGCTTGAACTATGAATCGGTAAAAAGCGGACCACAATCAGAATTATGGCGTCCCGATGAAGCGCTAAACGAATCACAACAACGTATTTTGCAGAATATGGTAAACCATATTTATGAAGATTTCACGCAAATTGTTGCAAGAGGCCGGAAACTTTCACAGAACCGGGTTAAAGAAATTGCAGAAGGTCGGGTGTATTCGGGTGTACAAGCGAAAGAAATTGGATTGATTGATGGATTTGGGGGTTTGGATTACAGCCTTGGGGCTGCTGCCCAAAAAGCCGGATTGAAACAATACCGAATAATGGAGTTTCCAGAAGCCAAAGATGGCTTTAAACAGCTATTCAACGCATTAGAAATGAATACATTGGTACAAAAATCGCTGAAATCTTCGGGCGTTCCAATGGAAATATTGCAGGGAAGTTCACAACTTAAAAATTGGGAAGGCATTCAAATGCGCATTCCTTGGTCGACCGATTACCGTTAATTGTCGATATTCCGCCAAACTCGCGGAAACTTTGATCTTGTTTAAAGTTTCCAAAATCATTTTTGTGTACTTTTGCGGCGGTTTGAAGGAAATTTCACTCAAGATTCAGCAAGTAGCCGCTCAATTGTTTTTTCGATCTGGTATTAAACAGGTTTCGATGGACGATTTATCGCGGAAATTAAAAATTTCTAAGAAAACCTTATACCTCTGTTTTAATAACAAAAATGAATTGGTGAAACAAACTGTGCACCAACATTTTGAGCATATCGAACATCGTTTACGCGAGATCAGTACCTTACCTATTTCTGCGGTAGCCAGAATGATAAAAGCGGCTAATTTAGCGGTAGAAGAGCTTCGGGTGGTAAATCCATCGATGATCAGCGATTTGCACAAATACCATCCAGAGGTGCATGCAGATTTAGTCGCATTGCGAGAGGGGGCCATCCGAGATTTAATGCTAAACAATATCCAATATGGTCGAGAGCAAGGTTTGTACCGGTTGGATTTTAATGAAGTATTAATCAGCCAGCTTTTTGCACATCAAATTATTTATATCACTGAAAAATGGGTGCAGAAAGGTGCTTCTGATGCTGCCAATGCCGTTTTTGAATACGCCATTTATCATTTAAGGGGAATTTCCACCGAAAAAGGAATAGAAGAATTAAGTCACATACAAAAAACATGAAAGCATATTCACGCATTTTAACCGCCTGTGCAATTTTTGCTGTTGGGACCTTACAGTCACAAACGGCAGATTCCCTTGCACCGAAGGAAAAAACAAATCCTGCAGCGATGAGTTTGAAGGAAGCAATCAGCTACGCCCTTCAGAACAATCCTGAGCTTAAAAAGTCAAAATTTGACGTCTCCATTTCCAAAGAAACGGTTAAGCAAACAGTAGCTATTGGTTTGCCACAGGTTACGGCATCAGGCGGGTACCAACATTATACCCGAATTCCTGGTAACTGGATTAAGAACTTTGCTCCTACCCCAGGTGCACCGGAGTATATCTTTCTTCAATTTCAACAGCAAATAAACAGTTCTGGAACTATTGGTGTGAATCAACTCATTTTTGATGGCTCTTATTTAGTGGGATTAAAAGCGACTAAGCAATTTGTAGACATGAGTCGGTTCTTGGAAGCTAAAACCGAATACGACGTACAAGTAAATGTGGCAAAAGCATATTTAATGGTAGCAAGCACCCGTATGAATATAGGTTTGATTGACAACAACATAAAGGTACTGGAAAAAAGCACTGCCGATGTAAAAGCTCTATTTGAAGAAGGCTTTTCAGAGGAATTGGATTACCAAAGATTGCAGTTGTCTTTAAACAATTTAAAGATTCAAAAACAGAAACTTGAAAGTACGGTAGACATGTTGATGCATGTATTAAAGCTTCAAATGGGCATGGATTTAACCCAGGAATTGGAATTAAGCGATGATATTGCACGTATTGATACCTATATCCGGATGGAAGACCAAGCCGCACAAAACAGTTGGTCTGCTAGTTTACGTCCAGAATATCAGATATTAAATCAAGCTATTACCTTAGGTAAATTAGATAAAAAGCGGTACCAAATGGGGTATTTGCCCAAATTGGTAGGGTTTTATCAGCACCAACAAATGACCATGCGTCCTGAATTTAATTTCTTCCAAAGTAATTTAACTCCCAATAATAATTGGATTCCTTCTGATTTATTTGGATTGCAATTGCAGTGGACCTTGTTTGATGGATTAAGTGCACAATCTAAAATCAGAGAGGTGCAATATAAAATAGACAAAGCAGAAGTGGATTTGCATGCGTTCGAAAATGCGGCATCTATGGAATGGAAAAACGCACAAAACATGTACAACTTGCAATTGCAACAAGCCGCATTGCAAAAATCAAATATGGATTTAGCCCAAGATATTTACAATAAAACGCAGTTGAAATTCCAAGAAGGTGTTGGAAGCACATTGGAAATGACTCAAGCTGAATCTGAATTGAAAAATTCTCAAGTAAACTATTTGAATGCCGTTTACGACTTGGTATTGGCTAAAATTGATTATCACAAAGCAATCGGAAAATCTTTAAACTAAAATGAAACAATTAATCATATTAAGCGCTGTTCTTACGGCGATGTTTGTATCCTCATGTGGAGGTTCAGAACAGGTAACAGATTCAAAGGCTCAAGAGGAATTGAAAAACGTTCAACTTCAAATTGCAGAATTGCAAAAGAAAGAACAAGCCCTTTTGAAACAAATTGGTGGAACGGATGCAGCTCGCAGTAAAATGGTTGAAGTACAAACTATTGAATTAGGTACATTTCAAAATGACCTAACGGTAGAGGGAATGGTTGATGCTCAAAATAGCACTATTGCTACTTCTAAAGTACCGGCAACAGTAACCCAAATTCTGGTTAAAGTGGGTCAACAAGTTCGCACAGGTGAAGCCTTAGCTCGACTGGATAATAGCAGTTTAACTCAAAGCAAACGTGAATTGGAGCAACAATACGATTTTGCCAAAACCTTGTATGAAAAACAAATGCGTTTATGGAAAAAAGGCGTAGGTACTGAAGTTCAATATTTAAGCGCTAAAAATCAAATGGATGCATTGGAGAAAAGCGTAAATACCCTGAATGCTAATATTGAAATGTACACCATAAAATCTCCAATTGATGGCAGCGTTGAAGCAGTTGATTTAAAAGTGGGTCAAGTAGCCGCACCAGGAATGCCTTATTTCAAAGTAGTTAATACTGCACAAATTAAAGCCGTTGCAGAAGTTTCTGAAGCTTACGCAGGCAGTGTGCATCAAGGAGATGAAGTAGAAGTTGAATTCCCTGATTTGAACAAGAAATTCAAAAACAAGATTGGATTTGCCTCAAAATATATCGACCCATTAAACCGTACCTTTAAGGTAGAAATTCCATTACTTGGAATTAAAGACATCAAACCGAATATGGTTGCACGTCTTAAAATCACCGAATATCAAAAACAAAACACCATTGTAGTTCCCACTAATTGTGTGCAAGTTACTGAGAAAGAGGCTTTCGTAATGATTGCAAAAAAAGACGGAGACAAAACAATCGCGCAAAAACAAATCGTAACATTAGGCCTTTCCAATAAAAACACTTCAGAGATAGTTTCTGGATTAAACATAGGCGATGCCCTAATAGTTAATGGATTTCAAGAGTTAGCGGAAGGTCAAACTTTACAGATAAAATCGGAAAATGGCAAAATTTAAGGAATTCAAACCCACCAGTTGGAGTATCGATAACCGAACAAGTATTTATATTCTAACTCTATTTATCAGTATAGCTGGTGTTTTCTCCTATATAAAGTTACCCAAGGAACAATTCCCAGACATTGTAATCCCTACGATTTTTGTACAAACCATTTATCCAGGTTCTTCTCCAAAAGACATCGAAAACCTGATTACTAAACCTATCGAAAAGAAGATTGGATCCATTTCCGGAGTGAAGAAGCTGAAAAGCCAGTCATTACAGGATTTCAGTATTATTACGGTGGAATTTGCAACCGATGTAGATGTTGCAGAAGCGAAAAGTAAGGTAAAAGATGAAGTAGACAAGGCCAAACAAGATTTGCCTAGCGATTTAAAAAACGACCCTACCGTTCAGGAGGTGAATTTTAGCGATATGCCCATTCTGTATATCAACATTTCCGGGGATTACAGCTTACAAGATTTAAAACGATATGCCGAGCTTTCAAAAGATCGAATTGAATCCTTAAGCAGTATCACAAGAGTTGACATGGTAGGTGCATTGGATCGCGAATTACAAGTGAACCTCAATTTAACGAAAATGGTTTCTTCGGGAATCACCTTAGACGATGTTTCTCGTGCCATTCAATACGAAAATGCCCGTATTTCTGGTGGAAATGTAGATATCGGAAACATGAAGCGTTCTATAAGTGTAAGTGGTGAATTTAAGAATAAATACGATCTTGAGAACCTCGTTATCAGAGGTAATCTTGGTGCCACCCTGTATCTTAAGGATATTGCCGAAATTGTTGATGGATTTAAAGAAAAGGAAAGTTATGCCCGTCTAGAAGGCAGCAATGTAATAACCTTGAATATCGTGAAGCGTGCTGGAGAAAATCTTATTGAAGCCGCTGATAAATGTCGCGATATCATCAGTGAACTTCAAAGCAGTGGCCAGTATCCCAAAAATCTTAATGTGGTATTTACAGGCGACCAAAGTACACAAACTCGTACAACCGTGCATGATTTGATAAACACCATTATCATTGGCTTTATTTTGGTTACGCTAATTTTAATGTTTTTCATGGGCGCTACCAATGCCATTTTCGTGGGATTATCGGTTCCACTTTCTTGTTTTGTAGCCTTCCTGGTAATGCCGACTATCGGATTTAGCTTAAACTTTATCGTTTTATTCTCTTTTCTTTTGGCTTTAGGTATCGTGGTGGACGATGCGATTGTGGTAGTTGAAAATACGCACCGCATATATCACGAAGAGAATATATCCATCGTCAAAGCAGCGAAAAAAGCGGCTGGGGAAGTCTTTTTACCTGTATTTTCAGGAACACTCACTACCCTAGCGCCTTTCGTACCTTTGGCATTTTGGCAAGGCGTTGTAGGTAAGTTTATGTATTTCCTACCGGTAACGCTTATAATAACCCTTTTGGCTTCTTTATTGGTTGCGTATATAATAAACCCGGTTTTTGCGGTTGATTTTATGCAAAAGGACAGTAAGCCAGAGAAAAAAGCATGGCGAAGTGCGGGCTTCAGAAAAACATCGATCGTATTCGCAGTAATCACCGTATTGGGCTATGCCATTGGATTCGGTATGGGTAATTTAATTGTACTGTTTTATACAATCTATGCAGTACATAAAGTGTGGTTGAAGGGCGTGATTTATCGTTTCCAAACAGAAAAATGGCCCAAAGTCCAAAATGGGTACAAGAATATTATCGCTTGGACACTATCAGGAAAACGTTCTGCACTCATTTTATTATCAACGATCGGATTGTTGATTCTTTCTTTTGTAGTAACTGCAATTAGAAAACCTGGTGTTATTTTCTTCCCACAGGCTGATCCCAATTTCACGTATGTGTATTTGACATTACCCGAAGGAACAAGTGCAATTCATACCGACAGTATCGTACGTATCGCGGAAAAGAAGGTTTTTGAAATAATCAATACCGATAAGAATCGTGAAATAGTTGAAAGCGTTATTTCAAACGTTGCAGTAGGTGCTACCGATCCAAATAGTGGAGATCGTTCCATTAAGAGCAATAAAGGTAAAATTACCGTTGCTTTTACGGAATTTTCTAAAAGAAACGGTCAAAGTACCCGAAAATTATTGGAAGAAATTCGGGCCGGTTTAACCGGATTTGCGGGTGTTGAACTCGTAGTAGAACAAGAAAGTAACGGACCTCCAGTTGGAAAAGCTATCAATATTGAAATTCGTGGCGATGAATTCGACGCTCTAGTAAATACAGGTACCCAATTAAAGCAGTTCTTAGACGATAAAAATATTTCAGGTGTAGAAGAATTGAAAAGCGACTTTATCAGCTCAAAGCCCGAATTGATCGTTAATATAGACCGTGAAAGAGCCAATCGTTTTGGAATCAGCACCTCTCAAATTGGAATGGCACTGCGAAATTCTATTTATGGCGCAGAAGCTTCAAAATTTAAAGATGCTAATGACGATTATCCTATTATGGTGCGTTTGGAAAAATCAACCAGCAATGATTTAAATGAATTGTTGAATATGCGAATCACCTTCCGGGATATGATAGCCGGCGGTATGCTACGTCAAATCCCACTATCTGCTGTGGCAGATGTGCGCTATAATAATACCTATGGGGGAATCAATCGTTTGAACCAAAAAAGGGTTATAACCCTTTCTTCTAATGTACTGAGCGGATATGCTCCTAATGAAGTTGTCGCCAAAGTTACCGATGCAATAGTTCAATTTGGTCAACCTGAAGGAATTGAAATTGCATTAACCGGAGAACAAGAAGAACAGGCGGAAACAGCTTCCTTCTTATCTACGGCTATGTTAGGAGCCATTGCGTTAATTATCGTTATTTTGGTAACCCAATTCAATTCTATTTCTAAACCGATTATTATTTTAAGCGAGGTTTTCTTCTCTGTAATTGGTGTGTTGTTGGGGTTTGCCATTTTCGATATGGACTTTTCTGTAATTATGAGTGGTGTTGGAATTGTGGCGCTCATTGGAATTGTGGTGCGCAATGGAATTTTAATTGTAGAGTTTGCAGATTTAATGCGTTCCCAAGGAATGCCTCTGAAAGAAGCCTTAATTGAAGCTGGCAGAACCCGTATGACTCCTGTAATGTTAACGGCCGCTAGTACTATATTAGGATTAATTCCATTGGCTGTAGGACTTAATATGGATTTTGTAACCCTCTTTACCGAATTGAATCCTCATATTTTCTTTGGTGGAGATAGTGTTGCATTTTGGGGACCCTTAAGTTGGACCATGATTTTCGGATTGGGTTTTGCAACGGTGTTAACCTTGTTTATTGTACCCAACTTATACTACTTAAACGAAAAGGTAAAAGCCAAGATCTATTCTTGGGTAGGTGTTTCCTACAATCCAGATAAGGAATTAAGACCTGGTAAGAAAAAATAAGTAAACCGATTCCGTGGATTCATTGAATTAAGAATTTCACGTAAAATGGAACAATAAAAAAGCCGAGTTCATGAACTCGGCTTTTTTATTTCATGGTCTTCAAAAAGTATCCTCAACCTAAGCATTCAAGTTAAGAAGATACGTAAATATCGATGTTTATTTCAAATTAAAGGTATTTTTTTGGCGCAATAAACCGCGAGTCCATAATTCTGTAGTATACCTGCCTTTCTTAAGTTTACCAGATAAAGAACCGCGTTCTGGGAACTTCCATTTTACTTTTTGCAATGCCCCATCAAAAGTAACATTTTCTTTAAGCGTAAAAATCAAGGATTTATCTTTCAATGTTTTATTGTTTAAAGACAAAATACCCCCATCTGGATCGATTAATCGAATGGTAACTTCCTCATCAACTACCTCTGTAACCATAGGATTTTCAAGAATGTCAAAAGTAATTAGGAATTGATTGACTTTCTTAGCTTTGTCCGCAATTTTCTTTTTATCGTCATACGCGCTGGTGATTAAGGTTCCAAATTGAGGCATGGCTCCTTTTTCCAAACGCTCTTTCAGTTCCGTATTTTCAACACCCAATGCCTCTTTTTCATTCACTGCTACCTCCTTGTCGGCAACGGCTTGATTGCGCTCGATGATCAAGGTGTCCAGTTGTGCTGTCAAGTCTTTGATTTTAACTTTTGCATCTGCCAATTGTTTACGAATCCCGCTTAAATTAACGTCCTTCGTATTGCGGTCAATATTGATATCACCTCCCTCGGTATTGGTCATTTGAATCAATTGACGACGCAAACGATTTACTTCCCGATATGCGGCTACAACTCTAGGGTTGTTTGGGCCCTCCAATTCCGTAACCTTGTTTACCAAAGTGGAGTTTTCTTCTTGCAAAGTCATAACCACATTGTTTAGGGAATCTTCAATACGCAATAATTCTCTTTGTAAAGAGTCGCGCATTGCTACCAATTCTAATTCTTTCTCAGCGAGAGAGTCCTTGTTGTCGTAATACAAATACGTATTTGTACCTGCTGATAACAGCAGCAAAATCAACAAAATAATGATTACACCTGTTCTTTTCATGAAAATATACGTAGTGCAATATTACACAATTATAACTACTTCTGTATATTTCGAATTGTATCCTGGAGTTCAGATACGTTGTACGTATTAAAAATCAATGATTTGCGATTATCCCAAACCATATATTGTGGCAAATGTTGTAGCTTTAATTTGGCCCCAATTCGAGAATTACAGAATCCCTGAACCACATTTAGGTCATATCGACGGTTATAATACGACACATATTTTCCACTTCCTCCAAAATTTAAAAAGATCCAATTTACGTTGTCAGCAGAGGACCGGCAGATTTGATGTAAAACGGCCGAATCTTTAACAAAATCTTTGTTATCTGCACTCCAAATTACCAAGATAGTGGTTTTATTTCCCATCTTTCGGGAAGATTTTCTTCGTCTTTTCTTATCGGTCGTGCAATATTTGAACCGAGGAATTTTTTCACCTAATAAAATTGATTTGTGTTTGCGGTTGGACTTCTTCACGGGAGAAATACCGATTCGGTAATCCGTTTCTGTTTGAGTCGAATCCAAAGTCAATTTAAAGGCATGTCCCATCCATGCAAATTCCGCATTGGCTTGAATAGGGAGCGTGTATTGGGTCGACAAGGTATTCGAAGCACCGGGAGAAATCAACCATTGATCGATTCCTATATCGTTAAAAAATCCATTAGAATTGGCATCTAAAATCCCTATAGAAAGGGTATCTTGACGGAATTTTACCCTGGTATATCGAATATTGATTCGTTCAATCTTTAATGAATTTCCTGTTCCTAAATAGGACCTAGGACCTGCCATTAGCTTTATAGATTCATCATTCATTTGAGAAAAGCGATAGAATTTATTTTGAGGAAATACTTCCATTGATACTCCTGACGCAAATGGTTTATTTTTATAAAACCAAAACGGATTCCTTGCTTTACCTATGTATAACGTATCGGCGTCTTCATCCGTAAAATCCAAGTTGTGATTGCGATCAAACCATATTCTAGAAATTGTTTTCCGATGCCAAAAGTGCCCGTTTTCAACTACAAAAAGCAATCTCTTGGGTTCCCATTTAGATGCATCATGAAATTGGAAAACATACCCGTATGACAGGCTCCCTTGGTGTGCTGGGGGAACGATTTTAATGGAATCGGCAACTGAACTAAAATCTGCACCAGCCATATCCAAATAACTGTGTACCCAATTATTTCGCACCTCAAAAAGTGGAACCAACCCCATAGAGTTTCGACTGGATAGATCTATCCCAATAGCATCTAAGGAACAAAAAACACCCGATTTGAGAGGAACCAAATTGGGCAACTGCGCTAAAACCCGATTGGATAATAGGTATAAAAACAGCAGAAGAATACGAAAAGATCCTTTCATGATTTTATTTGCAAAATCGCACAAACATCACGACGATTGCAAACAAAAACATAAAAATGGAGATTTTATTGATGCCATGCATCATGCGCAGATTGAAATTTGGCTTCTCTCCTTTTGTTTTTTTAAAGGAGAGATAATCCCATATTTTTTGTACGATCATAAATCAAAGATACCTATTTATCTTTTTTTACGGTTAAATCTAAAGAATTCTTTACTTTCTGATGGGTAAGTGCCAAGTCTAAGACTTCAAACATATTGTTCACAAAATGAAATTCCATGCCTTCGATGTAATCCGCCTTAATATCCATTATATCCTTTTCGTTCTGTTTTGAAAGTATGACTTCTTTAATACCCGCTCGTTTTGCAGCAAGAATTTTTTCTTTGATGCCGCCTACGGGCAGTACTTTCCCTCTCAAGGTGATTTCACCGGTCATTGCCAATTTATTCTTAACTTTTCTCTGAGTAAACAGAGATGCGAGGGCCGTTAAAATAGTTATACCTGCAGAAGGTCCGTCTTTAGGAATAGAGCCTGCAGGGAAATGGATATGTACATTCCAATGATTGAATATCTCCGGATCCAATTCCAAATAGGATGCATGTGCTTTTAAGAAAGTATGTGCCAATGAGGTACTTTCCTTCATTACATCGCCTAATTGTCCGGTAACTTTCAATTCTCCTTTTCCGGGGGTTAAGGTGCTTTCTACAAATAACACACTTCCACCCATAGGACTCCATGCCAATCCGGTTACCACACCGGCAGTATGGTTGTTTTCATATAATTCAGGTTCTAATTTTTCAGGACCCAATACGACTTCAATTTCAGGAATACCAATTGTTTTCTTATATGTGTCCCCAGTGGCTTCTTGTTTAGCCGAGGCTCTTGCTAATGAAGCTATTTTCTTTTCTAAACCACGAACTCCACTTTCACGGGTATATTGTTCAATTATTAATTGAATTCCTGCATCAGAGATTTTAAATTGAGAACCCTTTAATCCATGTGCTTTCCGTTGTTTGGGAATAAGGTAGGTTTTGGCAATCTGCATTTTCTCTTCCACACTGTATCCGTGTAAATCGATAATTTCCATACGGTCGAGCAATGCAGGCTGAATGGTATCTAGCGTATTTGCAGTAGCTACAAATAAAACTTTACTCAAATCGTAGTCGAATTCTAAATAATTATCGTAAAAGGTAGAATTCTGCTCTGGATCTAGCACTTCTAATAAAGCCGAACTTGGATCACCGCGGAAATCTCTTCCTAATTTATCGATTTCATCTAACACAAATACAGGATTCGAAGAACCCACTTTTTTAATGTTTTGCAAGACTCTACCTGGCATCGCTCCGATATATGTTTTGCGATGACCCCTGATTTCAGATTCATCGTGCAAACCACCTAAACTCATTCGCACATATTTACGACCTAATGCCCTTGCGATACTTTTTCCTAAAGATGTTTTACCTACTCCCGGAGGGCCGTGTAAACAAATGATAGGAGATTTCAAATCGCCTTTGAGTTTAAGAACTGCCAGATATTCAAGTATGCGGATTTTTACTTTATCTAGCCCAAAATGATCTTCATCGAGAACCTTTGCAGCGCGAATTAAATCGAAATCGTCATCGGTATAGGTATCCCAAGGTAGATCTAAAAGTAGCTGCACATAATTCAAACCCACGGAATAATCCGGAGAAGCAGGATTGATACGCCCTAAACGGTCTAATTCTTTATTAAAATGATCCCGTACTTCTTTTTTCCACGATTTTTCAATGCCCTTCTCACGGAGGTTTTCAATTTCCTTATCTGGAGAATCGGCACCCAATTCTTCTTGAATAGCTCTGATTTGTTGGTGCAAGAAATACTCGCGTTGTTGTTTATCGATATCTGTTCTAACTTTGCTCTGAATCTGATCCTTCAACTCGAGCATTTGCAATTCCTTGGTAACATGTTCTAAAACACGCAGAGCCCTTTCTTTTGGGGAAATAGATTCCAAGATTTCTTGCTTATCTCCTACGGTAACATTTAAATTACTGGCAACAAAATGAATCAAAAAAACACTCGAATCGATATTTCGAATAGCAATAGAGGCTTCAGATGGAATATTCGGAGAAAGATTAATGATATTATTTGAAATATCCTTTATGCTATCTACTATGGCTTTATATTCTTTGTCCTCTTTAAAAGGCAAATCTGGAAAAGAAGCCACTCTAGCTTTCATATAGGGTTCGGTTTGAGTGAGTTCCCCAATTTGAATACGGCGTTTCCCTTGTATGATTACGGTAGTGGTTCCATCGGGCATCCGCATCAACTTTATAATTTTTGCCAAAACGCCGATAGGATAAACATCTGCCAATCCCGGATCTTCGACTTCCGAATTTTTTTGAGAAACTACGGCAATAGTTTTATCGCCTTTATTGGCGTCTTTTACTAATTTTATGCTTTTGTCACGACCAACTGTTATGGGAAAAATCACGCCAGGGAATAGTACCGTATTTTTAATTGCCAAAACAGGCAACTCTTCAGGTACTTCCATTTTATTGCTTTCATCTTCTTCTTGTTTGGAAAACAAGGGTAAAAACTCAGGAGTTCCGTCCACATTATCTTCGTCATTCATAAAATCAAAGAAGGTCTCTTTCTGTTTAAACATCTTTATCTATGCATCAAGGCTTGTGCCAAACTGCAAATATCAAGTAATTTCTAAAAAAGCCTCTCTATGAGGTCGATATTTTCAATTATTTGTCAGTATAACCGACAAATTGACATTATTGATGGGAAAATTCCAGCAATCCAAACTTTCGTTTGCAATTGTAGGATAATTTCAAGAATTTGCATGCATAAAACTAACACAACATGAAACGAATGAAACTTAACGTATGGATGATGTTATTGCCTGTATCGGCAATGGCACTTTTATCTGCTTGCGGAGGAGAAGAAGAAGCACCGACACCAACTGCTACTTTAACAATTATTGGTGAAAAAATAACAGGTAACGAAGTTGAAGTGAAGTCAGATATCGAAATTAGCGCTACCGCTGCAGCAGGTTCTGAGAGTTTAAAATCTGTTTTATTCACTGCTAAAATCAATGGTGGAACTCCTTTAATCATTTTAGATACCGCGTTTAGCAGCAAAAACTTTAGCATCACTTTTCCATCAGTAGCCGTAGGTTCTGCGGGTGATGATGTGGAATATATCATTACAGCAAACGATGCTAATGGCACCAGTGCTAGTAAAAGTGTAGTCCTTTCGGTGATTCCTAAATTAAATGGTTTAGATGGTTCTGCCAATCAAATTGTATATAACGCCAATTCACAAGGTCAAGACATCGCATACGATTTAGTTGCAGGTTTTGCTTTACAAAAAGGTACAGCTCCAAAGGATCAGGATATTTTAGATGCCACTACCAGCAATGCACAGCAGTGGGCTAAAGCATGGACGTCTGGAAATGGTAGCAAGTTCGTAAAAGTTGCCGCTAACGATTGGAATAATGCAGCGAGCACAACTTACTTGTTCAACCTTTATAAAGCCAACAAAGATAAGATGACTGCCCAAATCAGCTTTGAGAAGGATGATGTAATCTTAATTAAATCTCCTCAAGAAGTAGATTTTAATATCTACATCGTTAAAATCGGAACCGTTACTGATTTACCAGCTGTTGGTAACAATAACGATTTTGTTCAATTTGACGTTAGAGGTATCAACTACCCAAAATAATAATCCAATTATTTTTCGCATTAATCGCAAAAGCCCTCGACGATGTCGGGGGTTTTTCTTTATTTTGAACCTTTATTTAAAACAAGACCTTCGTGAACCAAAATATTAAAAAAATTGCTGTATTTACCTCTGGTGGCGACGCCCCAGGTATGAATGCTTGTGTGCGTGCAACCGTAAGAACTTGTATCTACTTTGGAATTGATGTTTACGGCATTACAGGGGGGTATGATGGCATGATCAACAATAAAATTGCTCCCATGTCGGCCTCTAGTGTGGCAAACATCATTCAATACGGTGGTACTATTTTAAAGTCTGCTCGTTCCGCAGAATTTCGTACCCCTGAAGGTAGAAAATTAGCCTACGACAATTTAAAATCTCATGGTATAGATGCCCTGGTAGCGATTGGCGGGGACGGCACGTATACAGGGGCTTTGGCATTTTCTGAGGAATTCGGAATTCCCGTAATTGGTTGTCCTGGCACCATTGATAATGACCTAGCAGGTACCGATTACACCATTGGTTTTGATACCGCCACCAATACCGCTGTTGATGCCATAGATAAAATAAGGGACACCGCAGATGCTCACAATCGCGTATTTTTCGTAGAAGTTATGGGCCGTCATTCCGGACATATCGCACTGAATGCCGCCTTAGCAGGTGGTGCTGAAGGTGTTTTTATTCCCGAAAAAGAAAATGAATTCGATGATTTAGTTGAATTCCACAAAAAGAAAAGAAGAGAAAAGCAGTTTTCGATTTTTGTAGTTGCTGAGGGTGATGAACAAGGAAGAGCCTACGATTTGGCCAACCAATATCAAACTCACTTTCCTGAAGCCGATACTCGCGTAACCGTTTTGGGGCATATTCAAAGAGGAGGAAAACCGAGTGCAAACGACCGTATTCTCGCTTCCCGACTCGGGGCACACGCCGTTAAAGGTCTGTTAGAAGGTCGAAAAGGTGTTGCCGTTGGGGTTATCAATCAAGAAATTGTGTTTACCGATTTTAAAGAGGCTATTTATGGTAAAAAGGATATCAATGAAAATCTTTGGATCATGAATTGCATTTTAACACGTTCCTAAGGGTTCAGGAAACATTTCATTATGCTACAACGCCTACTAATTTCCCATTACGCATTATTAGATCATTTAGAAATGGATCTAAATCCGGGATTAACAACGGTTACCGGAGAAACGGGTGCAGGTAAATCTATATTATTAGGGGCAATCGGACTTATTTTAGGTCAACGAGCAGACACAAGCGTAGTTTCTGAGGGACATGATAAGTGTATTATCGAAGGCTATTTTGATCTATCTAAATTAGATTTAGAAGCGTATTTTGAAGCCAACGATTTAGACTATTCACCTGTTTGTATTTTTCGTAGGGAAATTTCTAAATTGGGAAAATCGAGAGCTTTCATCAATGACACCCCGGTGACATTGCCCGTATTAAAGGAACTCGGAGCGTACCTAGTTGAAATACAAACCCAACATACCAATTTGATGATGCGGCAATCTGAGGTGCAGCGAGAAATGTTGGATTCCTTTCATAGCGAAACTCCGATATTGTCAAATTATTCGGAAGCTTACGAAAAATCCCAACAGATTCAACGCGAATTGCATAAAGCCGAAAACGCTTTAAGGAATGCTCTGAAGGAACGCGATTTCAACCTATTTCAACTAAATGAAATAGAAATCCTACAATTAAAAGAAGACGAGGAAATTAGTTTAGAACAAGAAATTAAAGAATTATCCCAAGCGGATGAAATAAAAACACAATTCAATTTAGTCGCTGAGGGCCTTTCAGAAGGTGAGCTAAACGCGAGAAGTTTAATTGCACAATTGTATCAAGCCATTAAAGGGTTTGATTCCATAAATACTGAATTTTCCGATTTTAAGCAACGATTAAAATCCGTTTCAATTGAAATAGATGACCTCGCAAATGAAGCCAATCGAATCGCTGAAAAAACCGACCAAAATCCAGAGCGTTTGTTTGATATTAACGATCGATTTGAGAAAATACAACATCTGTTTCGAAAGCACCAAGTACATACCTGCAAGGAATTATTGGAAATTGCAGCATCCTTAAGTGTGTACGTTTCATCCACAGAAGAACTTGAAAATCAAATTGAACATTTAAAATCAGAACAGAATACTTATCAAACTCAATGTATCGAATGGGCCAAATTATTGCACGAACAGCGCAAAGAAGCCGGGTTATATATGGCCGAAAAATCGGTTCTGATTTTAAAACGCCTTAATATGATCTATTCACAAGTTGTCTTTGATATAGATTTCAATTTGGATTATTTAGGCCCCTTTGGTGCCGATCAAATCACATTATTGTTTACTGCAAATCCAGGAACACCACCACAACCTGCTGGTGAAATTGCGTCAGGTGGAGAATTGTCTAGGTTGAACTTTGCCTTTAGAAGCATAATATCTGAGAAAAAATTATTACCAACTTTAATTTACGATGAAGCTGACACTGGCATCAGTGGCGAAGTAGCTGCTAAAATGGGACAATTGTTTAGGGAATTAGGACAAAGACATCAAATTATTTGCATTACCCACTTGCCTCAAGTTGCAGCTGCTGGAAATTTCCAATGGGAAGTCATAAAACGCCAAGACGCCAATAGCAGTCGAAGTGAAGTAAATAAATTGAATTCAACTGAACGGGTTACCAGCATTGCAAAAATGTTGTCGGGTTCTGAAATGACAGATGCCGCAATAAGTCATGCACGCCATTTATTGGAGGGCAATTAAACCTTAATCTAGGTTTGGTTATTGAATTTCATACAGGTATTCGGTTTACCGGGCGTGAATGCTGGACGAATAATTAAACTTCCCTAAGTTTATTTTAACCAAGCTTTCATTGGGAATTTGCGATTTTCTCATATTCGAAATCTCGATTAACTGGACTGTTTTTTGC
>CBFHGY010000040.1:0-10717 GCA_965655465.1 Bacteroidia bacterium
TAAATAGTTGTTTTCTCCATCATCGGAGCCAAAGGTTTGCTCAATTTCTATTCCCGTATTGGGATCATAAGCGGCAATTTGAATAATGCCATCTTCGGTATTTTCCAAGGTTACCTCTATGGCATAATTGGATTTTGGATGGGGAATCGGGCCTATATTAAGCGTTCCAATTTCATGAAGATCCGATTTTGAATCGCTAAACTGAACTACCTGTAGCCGTACATTGGTTTGTTGGTCTGAATTGGTATAGTATGTGCGGGTGGCCTTCACAGGAACGGGCATATTTTTTCTAATAATGATATCAATTTCCTCATTTTTAGTATCTGCATTATAGGTTTTGATGCCGATGTTATAACCCGTAATTCCCATGAATTCTGGGGGAATGTTGTATAATTCGGCATCTCCGGCAATTTGTGCGGCGTAAATACTCGCGCCAAATGCCACCGCCTTCATGGGCTCGTGGAAGAGTATATTCTGGTTGGGATTGTTGAATACGGTGCGCAACCGTTCTCGTATCATAGGAATCATAGACGATCCTCCCACAAGAAGCACGGTATTAACATCCTCAATTTTCATATTGGCCCCTTTTACACAATTTATGGTGGCATCTATGGTGCTATCGATGGCCTTTTCAATACTAGACTCAAATGTTTTTCTGCTGAAAATCATTTCTAACATTTGATTATCCAATAGAATAGTTTTTCTAATGGATTGCGACATCGGTATCGAAAGTTCAATTTTTACTTCTTCAGAAAGTTTACGGAGTTGAAGTAAGGTAATGGCATTGATATTTAGCTTCTGCTTACTTATTTTTTCAAACTGGTCTATTATATATGTGGCAATTTGTTCATCAAATTCTTTCCCCCCTAAATCTGAAATTCCTTCTTTTGACAATACATAGGTGCCTTGTTCGTCAATACTCAATAAGGTGGAATCAAAAGTTCCACCCCCTAAATCATAAACGAGCACCAGTTTGTCATAAACATGTTGCGTGACCGTATAATGAAGGGCCGCGGCAACCGGTTCTTCTACCAAACCAAGTACGGGTATATCGGCTAATGCGGCGGCATTCAATACGCATTTTCTTTGGGCGTCATCGAAATGGGCGGGAACTGTAATTACGGCAGCGTCTATTTTTTCAGAAGCAAAAGTTTCAGCATCGTGTTTTAGTTTTTTTAGAATCAGTGCCCCCATGGCTTCCGGATACCAAGGGGATCTATTTTTATCGATAAACAGGGGTTTGGGAATACCAAAGCTTCGTTTAAAGAATCGCTGAACAGGCAGATCCGGATTGTTTTCTACAAGCGTTTCTACAATATGTCCGGCGAACGCCGAGCCCTCGGAAATATTTAATGCAGATGGAGTTGCGAATAATTCAGGATTATCGGCGTCAGGAATAAGGTAAGGCCTTCCATCATGACCTAAAACAGTAATAAGGGAGTATGTTGTCCCTAAGTCAATTCCAACTCTCATTTTTTTTAATTTTTCAAGATTCGGACCTGCGTTCACTGCGAACACTGCGTCTTTCGGAGGTGATAGAACTCTCTCTATTGCGATCTCTTTCGGCTCTTGCTAATTGGTTATAAGCACTTTTTTGATCTAAAACGTTGCGTTGCAGGTTTCTCTCAATATTTTGAATACTGCGATTTACGGATTCCAATTTTCGTTCGGTCTGCTCAAAAATCTGAATGCTTTTTTGCTGTTTTTTTCGAGCATCTTCCATTTCAACACTTTTTTGTTGTAGGGTAGATTTTAGCGTGTATTCGGTCTCTGTTCCCAGAACGTTCAATTGCGTTTTAAATGCATCAATTACGGTTTTGCTCCAATTTCGAGTTAAATCGCTCGAAATATCTTTGATCCATCTATCTATCGATTCTTTTGCACTTTTATTCTCTTTTTCTTCATTTTCGCTGCGCTCTTTCGCTACCGATTTAGAAACATTGATAATGCCATAACCCAGTAATACAATAGAAAGCGGGATAGAAACATATTGGTATTTGCGGATAAGACCAGAAACTCCAAAAACGGAAGCCATCATAAAGAAAATCATTTGAAATTTCCGGGCAGCCGAAAAATATTCGTATAACCCTTTGTTAGGAGCCGTTCCTGAATATTCTATTTTCTTGTTGAATGTTTGATTTAGAAAATAATCAATCTCATTTTGAGTAATGTATTTCATATTCGTGCGTTGAAATACAACTCCTTGTTCTTCTAACAAATGCTCAATTTCTTTTTCCAATACATGCAAAGTATCTATGCAGATTTGCACATCCGTGTTGCATTTTTTCTGTATCAAGGTGTACAAAGACTGTTTGATTTCGGCCTCAAATTTCGAATCGATTTGCAGTTCAATATTTTTGGAACGGATGGTTTCTTGGAAGGGAATATTCTGAGTACTTAGTTCATCCGCAAACTTTTTGATTCCATTGTGTTGGATCGAGTTAATAAATAATTCGGTGCTCGTTATTGTGCTTTTTTCAAAATTCGAACCCGTTTGCTGAATGGTTTGTTTGATTTTGGTAATGATCTCCGTTGCCGAATTATTTCGATTATCAGGAATCATGTTCAGCTTTTGTTGGGTTATCGATTTTTTCGATATAATGTTCCCTTGTTCTTTGCTCGTAATTAAGGTAGTTGTTTTAATGATTTTCTTTAGGCGGAATACGTTAATGAGATTTTGAAAGATGCTTTTTTTCTCGATCCCTTTTTCATCAAACATATTCCAAATATTTACCGGTGATTCCGTTAATGTAAGCAGATCCAAACAAATCGTTTTTTGATCAATTTCTTTTTTTAGATCGGGGGATATTGGACAATCGTATTCAAGAATGCAGATCCAAGGCAATTCTTCGATGAGTAATCGGAGTGTTTCTAATTCTTGAGTTGTACTTTGTTTTTGAACTAAAACTACGGTTAATAAAGGGATTTCACTTGTAATTAAACCGGGTTGTACGTGTTCGATTTTACATACCTCTAAGCGCCGTGTATTATTCGGGCCTTCATACTGCAATGTAGTTCCGGATTCTAATAAGGCCTTATCTTTTAATAGATCATAACCCCAAACTGGTATCCAATCAAATTCAGGTAAGGGACCGGCAACCCAAAATCGGATGTCGTTATTGATGTATTCGTTCTGTTGGGTTATTTTGTCGATATCGCTAAAGGTATTTGTGAATAACGCCGGCAATCCTACCTCATTGAGAACCCCCACAATTTCTTGTTGTGTTTTTAGGAATTGCGTGTGTTCCAAGTTTTTTATCCTCATGATTGTTGGAAATTAATCGGTAATGACAAGTTTGTTTTCAGGCCACTCATGCAACCATATTCCGCTGTAAACCGAATTTAGCTGTGGGGAATTATCCTTGTATACAAGCATGGCATAAGACACAACCGATCCGTCCCATTTAATAGGGCCGTCATATTGATTGATGGAAGTATTTTTCCCAGGAGACAATCTTACCACTACAGGTTTGGGATTGCCGCTTGTTCCAAGAAATTTATATTCTTGTAATTCCCCTTTGTTGTTTAAAAAGGTAATATGCGTGATTACTAAGGTTAAATCGGATTTACTTCTATTTTCAACTTTAAATTTGCCATTTTTCAAAACATCTTTCAGTTTAAGAAACTCTTCATTTTTTTGAGCTTCTATTTTGATTTCGGCCACTTCTTTTTTTCCATCTAAATACAAAGTGACTAATAAGGCAATTCCCGCCAGGGCAATAACCAATGAAATAATGAAAGTGGTTATTGGGATTCCTGATTTCTGATTTTTCGTTTTATCCAATGGATTTCCAGCTTGTTCTCTGGGAGCAAATCGGGTGGTTGGGATCGGGCGTTCATTGGAATTAGAGGCAGTGAGTGAGGGGTTGGTGTTTTGCACAGGTTTGGCAGAGGGGAGGTCGGTTGCCGGTCCTTTAGAGATGCTTTTGGCATTCAGCGCCTCGTATGCTTCTTCTAACTCTTGTAGGTTTTTCTGGTATAATTTCTTTAGGTTCGGAGTAGGAGCGTTGGTAAGTCGTATCTGAAAGTCACTGTATAATTCATTAAACCTTGCTTCAATTGCTTCGGGACTTGCTTGCTCATCCAAATTTAATATTTCAAGGTAATCGCCGCGTAATTTTGACATACTACAAAAGTCGTTCATCAAGTGGGCTCTAATTCTACCAAATTATTGGTATATTGGTTGAAAAAGTCAGATATTGTTTTTGCTTAATGCAGTGATTTTTTGAGGAATTATTAGCTATTTTTTGACATATTTTGTCTTTTAATATTGATTTTAAATATTTAATAAGATATTTTAATTTTATTGTTTTTAATATTTTTTATTATCTAGGTGTTTGTTTAAATTAATAACATCGAAATTGTGGGTTAATGCCTTATTCGTACCAAATATTTGGTATTTTGGACGTCCTTTGAAGTTGGAATTCTCAATACCCCTTAATTTTACTTTTTACTTCACTAATAATATCAAATTTGAATTCAAAAATTGTAAAACTCATGATTAATACTTTCATCCGTCCCTCCATATTTTGTTTATTATTTGCATTGAGTTTCGCCACAACTTGGGGTCAGCAAATTGATTTATCTAAGATATCGCCAAAAGCGAAACCCGCTCCACAGACCTATAGAGCTCCGACAACAAGCCGCCCGGCTTCGGCCCCGGCCAAAACGTACGCACAATCTTCCATTAAGGTGAAAATGGATGTTTCTGCAAAATTGATTATTAATGTAGACGCAGATGGTAAAATATTGAGAAATGAAGTGGTGTTTTCTGGTTCGGATGTGAATACCTACCTCGAAGAAAGAATTTATAATGGAGATGCAACTTTGGAGGTGAAATTAGGCAATGGGAAATCATTCAGGTTTAACGAATACGTGAGGATCCATTCCGATTTGTCCTCATTAGATATTGCTTTTAACAATGGGCTTTTGAACGTGAAGACTAAAACAAAATCGCAGATATTGGAGGAAATAAACCAAAGAAAAATTCAAATGGCCAATGATTTGGTTTCGAGCTTGAGAAGCAGTGTGTTAAACCTAAATGAATACAATGTTTCGGAATTGGATTATAAAAACAGCATAAATCAACTTAAATACAAAGATCTAATAGATTCTAAACTTCATTCTGCGTGTTTAGAACTATTGGCGTCTATTCAGAAATCTCAAGGATCTTACTTCAATGTAAAAGGTGAAATAAATAACATAGAGTTTTATCGATCGAATAGTAATTATTCTTTGGTTTATGCGGCGAGGACAGATTACAGTTCATTGGAAAATTCATTCAATAAAGCCTATAAATTATGGCAACACACGTCCTATTCGAATTCCTTTCTAAACAGGGTTAAAGAATATGTAGATTTAGTGAGAAACGATTTAGGGAACTTCCCTGAATCAAAAGAAGCTTTTTTTAAGAAAGTTGCAGAAACCACTGCGAATTGGGAAAGAATAAAAGCTGAGGAAGAACGTAAACAAAAAGAAATTCAGGAGAGATTGGCAGCTGAAAGACAAGCTAGGATTTTAAGGGAGCAGGAAGAAGCCCGACAGCGAGAAATCCAATTGCGGCTTGAACAAGAGCGGTATAGGGTATGGAGCGGCAGAAGTGGTGCGTATTTATCGGCTTCATTTCCATTAGGATTAGAATTGGGGGTTTTAGCATCAGATCGAATGGGAAATGTTTTTGGCTTGAGATATAAAACTAACGAAGAAGAACTTACACGACTGCAGATATTTAATTGTTTTACCTTTCCAATTTCTGGTCCGATACAGGCCGGTGTAACTTTAGGATTTGGAGCAGATCAATATAAATACGAGGTTTTTTCTCCGAACCCGTATCAGGAAGTACAAGAATACTTTTGGGATTATGGAGCAAGTTTCGGCGCTAGGATCATGTATGTAGATCAAAAAATAATGGGTGGATTAGAATTATTGTTCGGTAGCGAATGCGCCAGTGGCTTTTTTCTAGTTGCAGGAATTAAAATAGGAGATTTATAAAAATGAAAAAAGCAATATTGGTATTGATAAATAATTCAAACATGAGGTTATGGAACGTTTTGGTTGTTATTGGAATACTCTTTATGAATTCTTGTGGATTAGTTCCTACTGCACAAACAAGAGGAGAAAGAGGCGCATGGATCGTAGATACCCGTGTTGAACAAAATACGAAAAAATCCCCCAAAGAAGTTTTAAAATGCGAAAAGAGCATTGTATCCAAACCCGATCCGATATTTCAAATCCCAAAGGGTCAGGGTTTGGCAGAGACTTCAAATCGTTTTGGCAATAAAGGGAAAGGAGTAGTTTCTGAACCGTTTAAAATATCCAAAATACAATCTCAAAAGTCAAAATCGATACGACCAATAAAAATATTGGAGAAAGAATTGAAGCGCCCTTTAAATAAATGGTCTTTTTTAAAGAAAAATCTACAAAGTAAGCCAGCTAACAGAATTCCTTCTCCCTATAGCGATAGTCGTAAAACGTGGATATCTGTTGGGTTTTTCTTGACCTTTTTTGGAACGATGCTCGTAATTGGTCTTACTGGCATGGAAGAACTGCTCTTATTAGATACGATTATGCTTTTGCTCTTAGGCGTATTATTTGCAGAATTGTTTTTATGTATAGCAACCGATACCCTTGAAGATTATTTAGCCTCTGTGAATGTTATTTTTTCATTGGTCGGACTAGGAATTCTCACTCTAGTGGGGATGATCATGATTCTAGAGGAAGGTTATGAATTAGGGGTTGTAATGGAAATTTTCGCATATACGGGATGGATCTTGTTATTAGTTGTCTTGTTAGTTGCTTATGCAGATATGTAATTGGTGTTCTAATTAATCCAAGTTAATCCTAATTTTTTATAATAGGTTTTGTATAGGCTTAAAAAACGCTACATGTTTTAATGCCTATGGATTTACAAGGTTGCCAGTATGTACATTTACGATTTTTCAGGTTGCTACAGTGGCAAATGGAAAAACAGGTGCAAAATCCATCGATAGTAATTAACAAACCAAGTCCAAAAAAACGCAAAAATGGGTTAATTCCATTTTAAGAAAGCGAGCTTAAGTTTAAAATCAATCAGCCTCTTTTTCCAATGCCCGTCGCTCTGTTTTCGTAAGCCTTTCTTGCCTTGTATTCTTTGAGTTGTTCCGGAGTCATATTCCTTGTTTTTTCTATTTCCGCTTTTTGGGATTCTTCCTTCAAATAATTGCCTACTTGGTTTCTAACTTCTCCGATGATACTCTTTTCATTAGATCTGCCAATGCAATGATAGAGTTGTTCTTCGTTGAGTTTATGACTGTCTTCCAATTTCTGTATCACCACATCTATATTCGTGCGGTTTCTGCGTATTTCTCGTTTGCCCGTGTTTCTGATTGTTTCGCTACTCGAATAATCGATAATATTGATTTGTACATTTAACGTATCGGCAGTTTCTTGAATACATCCTTTTATACTATCTAATTGGTGGGCAAATTTACCTGCATTTCCAAAATACATGCGCTCGCCCTCTGCGCCACCTCGAATAACGGAGTTGTTTTCAGTGGCATCATGATTTTGTATTTCATTAACGTTCAAGTTAATGGATTTTCCTGTTTCCATTGCCGTTTCTATTATTATTAATTAATTCGATCTAATGCAGCACGTGCTTGGTCGGCATATTTTTCCGCTTCACCGGCGGCATCATCGGCATCTTTGGCCGCTTTTTTGGCATCTTCAGCCTCATCGCTGATACCATCCACGAGATCGGCAACCACTTTTTCTTGTGTCTGCATCTGATCCAAAAAGGCATCGATTTTTTGTTCTAAATCGGAGATGAATTTTTCCACTTCTGTTTCAGTGGAAGTTTGCACCTCCTTTAATTCAGTTTTAATTGCTGAAATTTCAGTTTCATGGGTTTCGCAGTTGGAATGTTTAGTCTCACAATCGGTAGCGAGATCCGCAATTGAACCGGCAATTGTGTTTATAGAATCTAAGATGCCTTGTAGTTCAGTAAGGACAGTTTGCGCTTCCGTTAAGGAGTCATCGGCTTCGCCGATTATCCCTTCTAATTCCGTTAAATAAGCATCCGCTTCTTTCAAAATTTCGGTTAATACCCCAACGGCTTCTTTTGCGTTGTCGCTTTGGTCTTGAATCTGACCCACAAAAGTTTCAATTTCTTGTTTTGCGCTTTCTGCAAAAGATTGAATTTCAGCAATTACTTGGGCGTGTGATTGTGCTTCTTGCGCGGATTCCTGTGCTTGGTTTTCTGCCTGACTGGCACTTTGTGCAGATTGTTGGGCTTCAGTTTCCGCTTGACTTGCAGCTTGCGCGGCTTGCTGTGCTTGGGCTTCATGTTGATTGGCCGCCTGCGCGGATTGTTGTGCTTCGTTTTCAGCGTGATTCGCAGCTTGTGCCGATTGCAATGCTTGAGCCTCATGCTGGCTTGCACTTTGCGAAGCTTGCGCCGCCTCTTTTTCATGTTCGTTGGCAGCTACATTCGAAGTAGCCGCTTCCTTTTCGTGTTCTTGGGCTTGTTGCAACAAGGCCGCAATTTCTTGCTCATATTTCAAGCATAAATCACGAGGTGGCAAACATTCACTTTCATGTTGTATCGTAAGCATCAAATTTGAATTTGCTTCTGATTCATGATTAATGATAACCGTTAAATGTTCGTGTGCATCGGTTTCATGCTTTAAGGTATGTTCATAAGACTCATGGGCATCCTCTTCAATTTTACGAACACTTTCTAAACGCGTTTCTACTTCATCTTCCATTTTGGTAACCGAAGTAAGTAAATTTGAAGTTTCTTTTTCATGCATTCGGATCTCATCTAGCAATTCTTCACTTTGCTCATTTTTGGTTTTTATGGCATCGAGTAAAGCGGCACTATCTGTTTCATGTTTGTCAATGGTCTCCAACACAGATTGAGCGTTTTTTTCAACTTCACTTATTTCTTGTAGCAATTCAACCGATTGTTTTTCTAATTCTTTGGAGTGTTCCATGGATTCTTTCGTTTCATCGCGCAATTCCTTAACTTCATTGTTCAACTCTTTTACCTCCAAGTTTAATTCTTTGGTATTTTCAAAGAATTCTTGGATTTGATCTTTGAAAGATTCTGAAGACTCTTTATGTTGTTCTATTTCTTTTTCCAGGTCAATGGCGTTTTTTTGGTTTTGAAGGATTTCCTCCAATGCCTGACTTCCTTCCTTTTGCGCTTCCTCTAAACTATCATGGGCGGATTCCCCTTTTTGAAGCAATTCTTCAAGAGTATCGAGTTGCGATTCACTTGATTGGATCATTTCGGATATGCGATCTTTGAATTCTTCCCGTTCAGACTTAATCTCCTCCAGGTAAACAGTAGCAGTAGTAGTCAGTTCCGTTTTACTTTCAGTAATTTCCGTAGTGATTTTGTCGAATTTCGCATCCATTTCTGCCCGCACATCCTCAAAAGCACTACTTAGTTCGACTTTAAATTCGCTAATCAATGACTTGATTTCTAATTGTTGTTCGATCATCCATTCTTGGAATTCTTCAAAATTACTTGGAGCACCTGACATAATATTCAAATATTCAATTTATTGCCATAAAAGTAAAATACCCATTTTTCGGTATTTTATTTCGATGGTCTATTCAATATGGCTGATTGAGTCGTAGCACCCAATAAGATTTAATTGCTAAAGAGAATAGGAGTTTTTGAACGGTTTTTAAGGGTGAAACTCAAGTCTTTTATTCATATACCCGTTGCTATTTACCTAAATTTTGGTAGGCTTATTTTAGATAATTACATTAATATTGAGTGTTAATGATAAAGGAATCAAACGAGCAAAGGATTAATGTGGTTATTTGCGATGATCACCAGGTAGTCTTAGAGGGGCTTAGATTGATTTTTCAGCAAACACCTCAAATTAATCTCATTGGTGTTTTTAATACTCCGGAAGCGCTTATTGCCTTTATTAATCAAACTGAAACGCCTCCCCATGTGATTCTTATTGATGCCAATTTGGGAGAGCATAACAACGGACTAGAAATTCCAAGTAAAGTAAACAATCCAAGACGTTTTAGATGGGTTTTGTTTTCTGCTTATGTTGATGAGTATTTAGTGTTTAAGGCTCAAAAAGAAGGTTTTTTTGCGTGTCTTTCTAAAGAAGTACCTTCAAAAATACTTCTTGGTGTAATTTTGGATTCGAGCCCAGGTGTAAAGCGTATTATCTGTTTTCCACCTTTATATTCGGATGAGAAAAAGTACCATAAAATGGAGGTTGTTGATGCGGCACTTAAGAGTTTAACAAAAAGGGAACATGAAATCATGAAGGAGTTGTTAAATGGATTAAGTTCCAAGGAATGTGCCAATAACTTGCATATCAGTATCTATACCTTTGAAACACACAAGAAAAACATTTTTAGAAAACTAGAAATCAACAGTACCAATGAATTTATGCGTATTGCCATCGATTTCAATTTAATTTAAATATATTTGGAATAATGAATGCCAAGCAGTTTTTGTCCTTAGTGCTTGGAGTGCTTTTTTTTGCAATTCTTGCTGTCGTATTTCCCAATACAATTAAAAACGAAGAAGTAAAGATTCCCGCAGAAACGCGAATTTTAGTAATTCCGAAAATGGAAAATGCCGATTCGGCGGTGATTTATAGTGCACAGGGAAAGCGTTTACATAAAGTTGGCCGTTTGTTTTTTTTGAGTAATCACGCAATGTATTGTACTATTCCTCAATTGTATAAGAAGGCCTTAA
>CBFHGY010000040.1:10816-19378 GCA_965655465.1 Bacteroidia bacterium
TACTGCGCATTTATAATATAAAAACTTTCACATCGCATTGGGGAACATCCCCAATAGTTTTTAAAGATTATTTCCATTTTTTTCGTGAATATGATCACCAATTGTTTATGCAGTTTTTGGTATTAGGCGGTTTGACATTTCTATTTGTTTTTTCACTCATAATGGGATTTATTACTAAAATAAGGATGTTAGTGATTTTTAATTTCGTAAGTGGATTTGCTTTATTTATAGCTGTACTAAGGTATCTTCCAGTAATCAAATTTTTCTCCGTGTTCATGTCTTTAAGTAGTATTGCCGTATGGGTATTGTGGCTTCTCGTTATGATTTTCGTTCAAAGTTTTCGATTTTACGCAACATTTAACCCAGATAGAAATACGTCCTTTCTATTGAAAGGAACGTGGATTCTAGGGATTTTTGTTTATTTAAGTTTGCAGCTTTTTGTCATCGATTCACAAGTACTTGCTTGGGTTCAAATTGGGATTATAATGACAATTTTAATTTACTGGATTTATAAAGCATTTAAATTTGTACATGATTATCAACCTGAGTTTCAATTATTTTTAATTTTAGGGGGATTTTTATTTGGGCTGCAATGGGCCTCCTATTTTTATTTAGGAGATTTTGTATTTGGTTTTATCATGGATGGTATTAGCGTTTTGTATTTAATGTTTTTAGCTTTTTATATTTCCAAACAATTACTTTTTGAGTTAAAACTCAATTTACAAATGAACGAAGAGGTACGATCCCTGGAATTGGATATGGGCGTGCGACAAATAAGTTTAGCAGAAAATCAACGCAAACAAATTGTAGATGAATTGAATTTAGATGTGCTGCCGCGCGTTCAAAAACTAATGGGTTTAATAAATGCAGAAGATGTGCATTATGAACAAATCGAATTCGAATCGCACCTAACATTAAAGTCGCTTCGAAATTATTCGTATTCATTATATCCTCCCTATATAGATCAATTGAGTTTTTCAGATATCTTGAAACGTGATTTTCATAAGCATGTCAATACGGATTCAGCACGAATTAATTTAGACATTGACCATTCATTGCGAATACTGCATCATCGGGTATTTAAACTTTGGGCTTATCGGATTTTTCAAGAATACCTCTTACAATTTGACATCTTTAATATTACCAGTGTTTTAAATGTTACGATAAAAAAAATAACCGAAGAAACCTGGGTTTATGAAATTTATCATGAACAAAGTGCTAAACAACAGCGACCCAATTACCAACGAAAATCAATTAATTTAGGGGTTTATATGCAATTTATGAACGCGCATTTGGAAGAAATACACCATGAACCTCAAGTTGGTTGGCGCTTGGTTTCTGAATTTTTGTTCCCCGATGTCTAATTTTTTTCCGATGCCCCTACTTAGAATTCTGATATCCGTTATCTTGATATTTTTTCATAATTCATTTCTTTATGGCAGTGAGAAATTGCAGAGAAAGGTTATGTTTCCGAGCGATTCAAAATACAGTCCTGTGGAAGCATTGCATTATTATCACAGTGTACTTAATCAAAATAGAATTGTCGATTCTTACATTGAAAATAGCCACCATCATTGGATGGTTTATGAATCCAATGGGTATAAAACGAACACGGAAAAGATCTTCGAAATTCCTGATTTTCAAATTAATTACTTAGAAATTTTCGCGTTTAAAAAAGGTAGTGAAATTCCCCAACTGGTATTAAAATATGGCGATGAATATGCCATAGATAAATGGACGAATAAGAATAGGACTGGTCATGCACTTTTTAAATTTGAAGCCAATCAGGCTTACACATTTGTCGTTTACTATTCACGACCTGGAAACCGACCTCAAATATTAATCAAATTACACGACCCTGAAAGCTATATCCACTATTGGAAAAGTTTGGAGTTGAAATTTGGATTCATATACGGTTTGATATTTGTTTATTGGGTATTGATTTTTATTTTGTGGCTTTACAGTCGGGAAATTGCGTATTTATTCTTGTGTTTGTGGGTATTGAGCTATTTGCTTTACTATTTTATAAGCACCGGTCATTTTAAATTCTATTTCGATTTAGACTTAGAGGGAGTCTTTAGTACGATTCGACCATTCCTAGCACTCACGGGTTTGTATGCATTAAACTCCTATAGCTTAATTCATTATAACGCGCAACGTAAACTTAGGGTCGTTTTTTATGTCTGGAATTTTCTGTTATTACTAGCGCTATCTCTTGCCACATATGGGTTTATTACAGGTATTAATTTATATGTGGGTTTGGAAAAAGAGGTGATTCTAATTTTAAGGCTCTTGGTCATATTATTAATTGGTGTACAAATCTATTTGCCAGTTAATCATTATAAGAAATTTAAGAAAATAACCTACTTTACCTATTTAGTGATATTTTCAATTATTAACTTTTTGATTTACATATATCAAACGTCTTCCCTGGTGGAAGTTGATTTCAATACCTATATTTTTTATACCATTTGGTTGTTGATTTTTGAAATTGTGGTACTTGCTGCCGGTATAGGAACATTCTCGGTTCAGGAAAACAGACGACGAATTCAAATTGAAATAGCTAAAAATAAGCTGCAAAAAGAGGCGCGGAATTTACAATTTGAGTCTCAAGAAAAAGAAAAAATGCGCATTGCTTCAGAATTGCACGACGATGTTCTAAATCGTTTATCTGTTGCCTTATTATTATTTAGGGATCAATTTACGAATCGGAATGAATTTGTGAATACGCTCAAACAGATATCCTCGGATATCAAATATTACACCATGGGAATTTATCCCGTTTGGGTTGAGCAAAAAAAGATCCAAGATTTAGTAACCGAAAATGTAATGCCCATGGTTACATCACATGGTGCTAGGCTCCACATTGCGTGTATTCCTGAAGATATAGATTTAAGTAAAATGTCGAAATTACATGTGTATCGATTAATCCAAGAATTCGTAAAAAATGCATTGAATCACGGTCAATCGACTGAAATTGATGTTCGCTTGGAACAAAAGAATCATACCTTGCTCTTAACACTTAAGGATAATGGAATCGGTTATGATCCCGAATTGGAATTGTTTGGATTGGGTTTGCAATCTGCTCAAAATCGGATTCAAGTACTTGGTGGACAAATGAAAATCCGCACAGCGCCAAATCAAGGGGTGCGATGGGATTTGACATTGCCGATAGGTTAAAGAATGCGCATTTTAGCGAATTTAAGCACCAAGGTTTTGCTGCCTATTTGATCAAATAAAACTTTCGCTTTTTGATTGTTTCCATCACCTTCAATTTCTGTAACAATGCCCATTCCGAAACGTTGGTGTTGCACCCGATCTCCTACAGCTAAGTTGCTAATATCTCCTGCTGTAAAATTGGGGTCTTCGGGTGGCAACGCTTGTGGTGCGCGAGGTGTGGTGTATACTTTTGGTTTCTGCAAAGGTTGCTTGCTGCTAACGCTAGGTTCTCGATGGAACTTTTGAGTCATTGATGGCGCGGACATACTGTTTGCAGCCATATCTAAATATTTAGAATCGATTTCTTGCAAAAAGCGGGAAGGTTCGCAATGCAATAAATTACCATGTCTGAAACGGCTGGTTGCAAAACTTAAATACAATCGCTGTTCTGCACGGGTAATAGCCACGTAAAACAATCGACGTTCTTCTTCAATTTCATTGCGATTCATCAAGGCCATTTGAGATGGGAACAGGTTTTCTTCCAATCCAACAATATGCACAATTGGAAACTCTAATCCTTTAGATGCGTGTATGGTCATTAAGGAAACACAATCGCGATTGGGATCGTTGGTACGATCTTCGTCGGTATATAAGGCCACATTTTCCAGAAACATGGGTAAAGTTTTTTCCGATTCATTTTCATCGTCTTCTACAAATTCTTGAACGGAATTTAAGAATTCGGTGATGTTTTCATATTTAGATACGCCTTCAGGAGATTTGTCTTCAAACAAGGTTTTCAATAAACCGGATCTTTTGGCTACGTCTACGGCAATTTCATAGGCATTTTTGGAATCATCCTTGCTTCTGAAGCTATCAATGAGCATCGCGAACTGCTCTACTTTAGCAGAACTTGCGCCGATTTCCGGAAAATTCCGAACATTTTTCATGACCTCAAAAACGGGGATATTATGTTCGTTTGCTAGATAAATAAGTCGGGTAATGGTAGTGGCTCCAATGCCTCTAACGGGAAAATTAATGATTCTTTTTAGGGCTTCTTCGTCTTGCGGATTAATTACCAAGCGCAAATATGCCAGCATATCTTTTATTTCCTTGCGCTGGTAAAAACTGATTCCACCATATATTCGATATTCAATGTTTTGTTTCCTGAGTGCTTCTTCTATAGATCTACTTTGGGCATTGGTGCGATATAAAATGGCAAATGCTTTATTGGGTAAATGCAATTGATGTTTGTCTTCGAAAATAAGAGAAGCAACCCGTCGGCCTTCATCAGAATCAGATGGATTTCTAGAAACTTTAATTTTAGTTCCCTCTTCGTTGGCGGTCCAAACTTCTTTTTCTAGTTGGTGTTTATTATGTTTGATAAGACTAGAGGCTGCATTTACGATGTTTTTGGTACTGCGATAATTTTGCTCTAATTTAAAGGTAGCCACGTCCGGATAATCCCTTTCATAATTTAAGATGTTTTGGATATTTGCCCCCCGAAATGCGTAAATACTCTGTGCATCGTCGCCCACCACACAGATATTCTGATTCACGGCTGCCAAAAGCTTCGTAATCATATATTGCACGTGGTTGGTATCTTGATACTCATCGACCATTATATATTTAAATCGATGTTGCCATTTATTCAAAACGTCGGCTTGCGATTGTAATAAATAATAGGTATTTACCAAAATATCGTCAAAATCCATGGCTCCTGCTTTGAAACATCGGCTGGTATATTGTTGGAAAATTTCTCCAAATTTAGGTCTCCCCGCCACTTTGTCGGAATTGGTGAGCTCGTCGTTTTTGATGTAATCTTTGGCGCCCATGAGGTTGTTTTTTGCCAAAGAAATCCGACTCAAAACCAAAGAAGGTTTGTATACTTTGTCGTCGATTTGCATCTCTTTCAAGATGGCTTTTATCAAACTTTTAGAATCGTCGGAATCGTAAATTGTAAAATTACTTGGATAACCCAATTTTTCAGCTTCTTGGCGTAAAATACGAGCAAATACACTGTGGAATGTGCCCATCCAAAGATTTTTAGCTTCTGCTCCCACCAAATCTTCAATACGTCGACGCATTTCTTTGGCCGCCTTATTGGTAAAAGTTAGGGATAGAATATTAAAGGGATCGGTACCCTTGTGCATGATATAAGCAATGCGGTAGGTGAGTACCCGGGTTTTACCTGAACCCGCGCCTGCAATGATCATTACCGGACCGTCGGTATTGAGTGCTGCTTCACGTTGACTTGGGTTTAAAGAATCAATAAACGGAGGGATTTCATCAGCGGGTTTCTGATCGGGCCATTGCATCATCATACAAAAATACGGCTCACAGAGGCGGAAGCACGGCTAAAATATCAACATTTTGCTCGCTCCGTTTATTTACGGCCTAAGGGTTAATTAGGGAATTGTGAATGGCTTATATTCATTGAAATAGAGCCGTTGATATACGCTTCTAATTCGATTTGGGAAGCGCAAAGGTAAAGGAAGAGCCCGCACCAGCGGTACTCATTACCTTAATCTGATCTCCATGTGCTTCAATAATGTGTTTGCAAATACTCAAACCCAATCCGCTGCCTCCGGTTTCCCGATTTCGATGGGCATCGACCCGATAAAAGCGCTCGAAAATACGTCCAACATGCTCTTTGGGTATGCCTATCCCATTGTCAGCAACTTCGATAATGATTTTCTGTCCAGTATCGAAAATTTTGTAATTGGTGGTGCCTTTTTGAATTCCATATTTTATAGAATTGAAACCCAAGTTTACAAGAACTTGTCGGATTCGGCCTCTATCGGCGAAGACCATATTGGTTTCACTTTTGCTTTGAGTCAACAGTCGGATTTCTTTTTGGTTGGCCTGTAATTCCAGCTCTTCTATGACCTCTCGAATCAATTCTAATATATTGAAGGAGTATTTTTCCATCGTCAGCACCCCGCTCTCATATTTGGTAATGGCATCCAGATCATTTACCAATTGCCCAAGTCGATCTACGTTTTTATTCGCTTTTCTGAGGAATTTTTGGACCATTTCTTGTGGCATTTCGGGGTCTTCGATTACACTTTCGATATACCCTTGTATAGAAAATAATGGGGTTTTCAATTCATGCGCCACATTCCCTAAATAATCTCTTCGATACGTTTCTAGTTGTTGCAGCCTTTGCAATTCTTGTTTTCGCGCAATAAATAAGGTGCGAAATCCATCTTCTATATCTTGTGCTTTGGGGTTGTTTGCGGCCGTATAGTCGGCTTCCTCATTACTTATTAAACGCTCTAAGTTTTTAAGGACTTTTCGTTTTCGGGCTCGCCATACTAAGGAGGAAATCCAAATTCCTAAAGAAAAACTTAAAATCGCAACCGTTATTGGGTGTGAAATTATATATGTCGAAATACCCATAAAAATAAAACCAAATGTACGACTTTTCACCAGGCGTACAAACGCTTCAAATACAAAAAACTATCTTTGCAGGGTACAAAATATGTCAGACGCTAATTTATTTGATAAAATCATTTCTCATGCCAAAGAATATGGCTTTGTGTTTCCTAGTAGCGATATTTACGGTGGACTAGCTGCTGTTTACGATTACGGTCAGAATGGGGTAGAACTGCGCAACAATTTGAGGCAGTTTTGGTACCTTTCCATGACGCGGTTGCATCAAAATATAGTAGGTTTAGACTCTTCTATATTCATGCATCCTAAAATTTGGAAAGCCAGCGGTCATGTTGACGGTTTTAACGACCCAATGATCGATAACAAAGACAGTAAAAAACGCTATCGTGCGGATGTATTAATAGAAGAACATCAAGAAAAAATCCGTCAGAAAATAGATAAAGAAGTATTAAAAGCAGCAAAGCGTTTTGCTGAGAATTTCGATGAATCGCAATTCAGAGCCACCAATCCTCGTGTTTTAGAATACCAGGCGAGAATCGATTCTATGGATGCCCGATTGAAAGCCGCATTGGAATCTGGCGATTTATCGGATATTAAAGAATTGATTGAAAGCGAAGGGATTGTTTGTGCGATAAGCGGTTCTAAGAATTGGACCGATGTGCGTCAATTTAACCTCATGTATTCTACTCAAATGAATGCCTTAGACGGTGGGGATGATGCCTTGTATTTGCGTCCTGAAACTGCGCAGGGAATTTTTGTGAATTACTTAAACGTACAAAAAACCGGTCGCATGAAATTGCCCTTTGGAATTGCCCAAACTGGGAAGGCATTTCGCAATGAGATCGTAGCACGGCAGTTTATTATGCGGATGAAAGAGTTCGAACAAATGGAAATGCAGTTTTTCTGTAAGCCCGGTACTGAACTCGAGTGGTATGAATATTGGAAACAATGGCGATTGCGTTGGCACAAAGTTTTGGGCACAGACGCATCGAAACTGCGCTTTCACGAACATTTAAAATTAGCCCACTATGCAAATGCCGCGGTTGATATAGAGTACGATTTCCCTTTTGGATTTAAAGAAGTAGAAGGGATTCACTCACGAACAGATTTTGATTTAAACCAACACGAGCAATTCAGCGGAAAAAAATTGCGTTATTTTGATGCCGATACCAATGAAAGCTATGTGCCGTATGTAGTTGAAACCTCTATTGGATTAGATCGTCTCTTTTTATTGATGCTTTCCGAAGCCTTGCAAGAAGAGGAGGTAAATGGAGATACCCGTACAGTTTTAAAATTACCTCCAGCTTTGGCACCCGTAAAATGTGCCATTTTGCCCTTAGTTAAAAAAGATGGGTTGCCCGAATTGGCACAAGAAATTTACCAAGATTTACGCTTTGATTTTAATACTTTTATAGAAGATAAAGACAGTATTGGAAAGCGGTACCGCCGTATGGATGCGATTGGAACCCCTTTCTGCGTTACTGTTGATCACGACAGCTTAACCCAAGGAGATGTGACCCTCCGATACCGCGATACTATGGAGCAAAAACGAGTGTCTATTTCTGAGCTTAGAAGTATTATTGAGGCGGAAACTTCTCTAAAATCCTTATTAAAGCAAATTTAATTCACAATGCGTGAGACCTGGCCCCCCCTTAATTATTGAATCTGAAATTAATTACTATCCTATAATGAACACCCAATTAACCCAATTTAACTTCCAGAACGAAAAAGTGCTCATGCGCGTCGATTTTAACGTGCCCTTGAATGCAGAATTTCAAATAACTGACGATTCTCGAATGAGAGCCGCGGTACCCAGTATTCAATATATTTTGAATCAAGGCGGTTCGGTAATTATTATGAGTCATTTAGGCCGACCAAAAAACGGACCAGAAGCCGATTTCTCCCTTAAACATATTACGCAAAGGTTGTCGGAATTGTTAGGAGTTACGGTTGATTTTGCGGCCGATTGTATCGGAGAAGATGCCCAACAGACAGCTGGAGCTTTGCAAG
>CBFHGY010000041.1:0-19059 GCA_965655465.1 Bacteroidia bacterium
CAGGCACAGGCAAATCAGTAATTGCAATTCAGTTAACCGCACGTTTAACCGCAGAACGCAAGCTAGTGCAATATGTAAGTAAAAACAGCGCTCCCCGAGATGTGTATGCCAGTAAACTAGCAGGAATTCGAACAAAATCATGGGTTAATAACTTATTCAAAGGTTCTGGCTCTTATATTTCAAGTCCAAATGGGGCATTTGATGCATTAATCATAGACGAAGCGCACCGATTAAACGAAAAAAGTGGGATGTTCTCTAATTTAGGAGAGAACCAAATAAAGGAAATAATAAACGCTGCTAAATGTTCGATTTTCTTTATTGATGAAGACCAAAGGGTCACAATGAAAGATATTGGATCGAAGGGCGAAATTGAATATTGGGGACACCAATCCGGCGCTAACGTCCATTATCTTGAACTTGAGAGTCAATTTCGTTGTAACGGAAGCGATGGATATTTATCTTGGTTAGACAATATGTTATCCATTCGTGAAACTGCCAATGTTAGTTTAACGGACTTGAATTATCGATTTGAAATTATTGACAACCCGAATATTCTAAGGAAAACAATTGCAGAATTAAATAGGGAACGCAATCGCTCTCGCATAGTTGCAGGTTATTGTTGGCCTTGGAATTCCAAAAAAGACAAAACAGCCATGGACATTACATTTCCGGAACATGATTTTGGCATGCAATGGAACTTAACGCAAGATGGTATGTTGTGGATCATTAGCCCGGAATCAGTAAACCAAATTGGATGCATACACACGTGTCAGGGATTAGAGGTGGATTATATTGGGGTTATTATTGGACCTGATTTAGTAATACGCAATAACAAATGGGTCTGCAGACCAGAATATCGAGCGGGCAGTGATAAAAGTGTTCATGGCCTAAAGGGGTTACTTAAAAAAGATCCCGAAAAAGGGATGGAAATGGCTACTTTAATTATAAAAAATACGTATCGTACGCTTATGACAAGGGGTATGAAAGGATGTTTTGTTTACAGTAATGATGAGGAAACTTCAAATTGGTTAAAAGAGTTTTCAACGCGATAAACTGGGGTTAAAGACTGTTACATTTGATATAACACTCAACGATGTCGATCTCAAAGCAGAAATTAAGTCTGATTTACTTGCAAATGGATAATCAACTTAACATAAAAATGCTGCTAACATTATCTAAAAAACACATAATACCTTAAGCTCGTTAAAATCGCAGCTGGTTATGTGAAGATCACACCCAAATTCAGGCAAGGTCAACCCAACAATTCTCACGGATCTACATCAAAATCTATCTGCAAAGCATTCATACCCTCGCATTGTAATAACCAAAGGCGTTTTTGCAATAAATACTCCTTTATACGGTGCGCCGCATGTTGCTGCGGATCAAATTTAATTAGAAATTGCTGGATATACTGATTCTTCACGCGTGAAACACTGGGCGTAATAGGTCCCAATAAACGCTCTCCAAATTGAGGCCTTAAGGCATTATTAAACAATATGGCAGCTTGCACCACATTGGGTTCGTCTTTATGCCGCAATCGCACTTCTATCAATCTTCCAAATGGCGGATAATCAAAATCTCTGCGACTTTCCAACTCATCCTCTGCCAATTCTTCATAATCGCCCTGCTCTAAGGCTCTAAAAACCGGATGGTCCTTTCGATAGGTCTGAATCCAAATCGTTCCTGGCTCCTTCCCTCTTCCCGCTCTACCTGCAAGTTGGTGGTATTGTTGAAAACTGCGCTCGTTAGATCTAAAATCAGGATTATTTAAAGGCATATCTCCCTCCGGAACCGCTATATGCACCACATCCTCAAAATCTATCCCTTTGGCCAAAAGTTGCGTTCCCACCAAAATATCGATACGACCCTGGTGAAATTCGTTAATTATTCGCTGAAAATCAGATCGTTTGTGGATACTCTGCTGATCAAACCGCGCTATGCGCGCTTCTGGAAATAAGGTCTGTAATTCATCGACCCATTTTTCTGTACCGGCCCCTTTCATTTGGAAATCGTTTCCGCCACAACCCGGACAAATTTTGGGCAAGCTTTGTTGGTAACCGCAGTAATTGCAACGCTGATTTTGACTGCTTTTATAATAGGTTAAGGAAATATCACAATTCAAACATTGTGTATTATACCCGCATAATCCACATTGAATATAGGGTGCAAATCCCTTGCGATTGTGATAAACAATAATGCGCTTTTGGTTCTTTAATGCTTCGGTTAAAGCATCTGTTAATGGATCTGACAGCAATTCTTTGTAGCGGTTTTGTTCTTTCAGTAACTTTAAATCCAACCAATTCCATTTGGTGGATTCCCGTTCTTCGAAACGTTCACGCAATCGTACTAAATGTACTTTTTTCCGAGACGCCAATTCCCACATTTCATAACTTGGCGAAGCAGATCCTAATAAAACCGAGGCCTTTTGCTGCCTTGCCAAATAAAAAGCGGCATCTCTGGCATGGAAATAAGGTCTTTTTTCAAATTGTTTGTAACCCGGTTCGTGTTCTTCATCAATTACAATAAGTCCTAAATTGCTAAAAGGAGCAAAAATGGCGCTTCGGGTTCCTAATAACACCTGTATTTCTCCACTTCTCACTTGCTGATAAAGTTCTGTGCGTTCCGAAATTGAATAATAATGATGCCAAACGCCTAAGGACACTTCTAAATATTGGCTAATACGATGCACCAAATTTTCGGTAAGAGCGACTTCCGGAACCAAAAAAAGCACTTGCTTCCCTTCTTGAATATACTTTTTAGCCGCCTCAACATATAAAAGGGTTTTACCCGAACCGGTTATCCCGAAAAGTAAAACGGGTAGCTGCAGTTGCAATCCCTCAAAAATTTCTTCTTTGGCCTTTTCCTGTGCGTCATTTAAAATATACGTTTTCCCTTGTCCGTCGGTACTTTCATAACGCGATACCTGTACTTCATAAATTCGCACCAATCCTTTCGATTGTAAGGATTTAAAAACCGTCCGTTCAATAGCATAGTTCTTGCAGATATCCGCTAAAGGCTGTGGTTGCATGCCTTTTCCCAACAATGCCAATATGGCTTGTAGCTGCTTGGGGGCCTTTTTTTCTAATGCATTTAATGCTTCGTTTGCAGCATCATTATCAAGCCATAAGGGGTTCAATTCAATTTTGGCAATGCGTTTAGGTTTGTAATTTTCACGCAATTCCTCTTCCATGCATAAAATTCCTTTCAGGTACATGGATTTTACAATTTTCATAACGCTCTTTTGATTCAAGAGCTGCTGTATATCCTCTACTTTGATGCTTTTTTGTTGTAAAGCCAATCCCAATACCTGATTTTCTTTGGCATCTAATTGCAAATTATCATCGGGCTCAAAGGCAGGATGTAGGGTAATTTTTGTTTGACTTTGAACACGGAAACCAGCGGGTAAAGCTCCCTGCATTACATCGCCTAAATACGACATATAATAACGGGCCATCCATTCCCAAAACTCACGTTGCGTTTGATCTACCAGAATTTCATCATCTAGAATTTCCGTAATGTAATTGGCTTGATAGCCAACCGGAGCTTGTTCTGAAATCTTCCAAACAATGCCGGAGTACACCTTCTTGACCCCAAAGGGTACTGCAACGCGTAATCCAGGCATCAATAATTCGTTCCACTCGTAAGGCACCCTATAGGTGTACAGCTTTGGTAAAGGCAAAGGCAAGAGTACTTCCGCAAAAAGGGTAATTCTTTCGGTCACAGAGAACAAATTTACGGCTTCACCCTCAGCCAAAAAAACGGCTTAAGGTTGAATGATGTGATAAACGAAAAATAACACGTATCGATAAACAATTAACGCTAAGAGCGCTCCAAAATAAAAGAGAACGGTACTTTTCTGAAGTCGCAACATCCATTTTAATGCGGTTGGCGAATGCAGGCGCTGCCATGTAGTGGTATTGAGTACGGTAAGTATTAAACCTATGCCCGTAATTTTCAAAAGATCGTTTACCGTATCAACCTGAAAATACACTACCCAAAACAATCCCGCTGCAAGTAAGGAGAGGTACCAAGCTAGGCGTTTGCTTCCAGTTTGTCCGGCCACAATAGCCACGGTTTTATAGCCAAAAATAAGATTTCCGCGATCTCCCGCAACATCTTTCATGATGTCTTTTACAAAAAGCACCACCAATAAACCTAAGAAATACCAACCCAATTGCGGAACTTCAAAATTGAAATGAATCCAAATCGCTGCCAAGGGAGCAATAGTAAGAACGGAAGCACTGAATTCTCTAAGTACCGCTATTTTTTGCATTTTATGCGAATAAAACCATCCAAAGAATTGGAATAAAATAAAATAAACGGCCACTTTGCTGGATGCTAAAAATGCAAATAACAATCCTACTGTATTGAAAATTATATACATGTTGGCCATATGCCCTGTACCTACGGCGCGACTCATTAAAGCCATATTGCTTTTATTGACTAGATCTTTATCTAAATCGTAAAAGGAATTGATAATAAAAACTGCGGCCACTGTGAAGAGGGTAGCAAGTGCCATTGCATGAACGGTTGTATCGGTTAAAAATTGCCAAAAGGCCATTTTTTTATCGCTTCCGTTCTTAATTAATAAAATATACGCTGACAACAAATATTGAGAAATCCCCAATAAGAGTAAATTATACCAACGCACAACGCCCAAGGTATAGATGAGTCGCAAAATACCGCGATGGCCTTTCAGGGACATGACTATATTTTATAGATAACTTGCAAGGAATGGTCTTTGAGCATTTCTTGAGCCCGGTCTAAATCTTCAGTAAAGCCCAATACAAAACCGCCTCCACCGCTGCCACAAAGTTTTAAATAATAGGCATTGGTTTCGATTCCATTACTCCATAATTCTTCAAATTTCTGAGGAATCATCGGTTTGAAATTATGTAAAAACAGCTTTGAAATTTCCTTAACAGATTGAAATAGCGGGGTAATCTCCCCCTTCAAAAAATGCTTAACGGCGCTGTCGTTGTGTTTTTTTAATTCATTGCGCACCATATTGCGGAAACCTTCTTCTTTCAGTCTGTCTAAAAAGATTTCTACCATTCCTTTAGTTTTACCAGGAGCTCCGGTATTCATTAAAAAGATGGCGCCTTTACCTTCAGAATTTTGAATCGGTAAGCCCACCGTATCTAAATTTCCTTGACCTTTTATAAGAATGGGTAAATTCAAATAACAAATGAGGGGATCTAAACCCGAACTTTTACCGTGGAAATAACTTTCCATTAAAGACAATACATGCTTCAAGTCGCTTAAATTGTCTGCAATCATGATATCGTCTGCGGTAATGGGATTTTGGGTATATTTGGCATAAAGGGCGGCAACTAAAGCCCCTGAAGAACCGACCCCAAAACCTTGTGGGATACTGCTATCGAAATACATCCCATTTTGAAGATCGCTATCTAACTTTTTAAAATCAAACTTACAGGGCAATTCGCCAGAAAACTGCATCTTCTTCAAATGCGAAACGAATTTTTGAATGCTTTTATTGGATTTTATTTGAGTATCATTCGGTGCAGCTGCTGGCGTAACGAATTTCCCTTGAAAATGATTGAAGGGAATGCTCAGTCCCATTGAATCCTCAATGATACCATACTCACCGAAGAGCAAAATTTTTGCGTAGAATAGCGATTCGTTGATCATTTTATAGTTTTTCGGGCTTGCCTCCTATTGCGCTGCAAAGATACAACGCATTTTGACAATATAATAACAAGCGAGAATCTATAAAGTTTTGAATTTCTGCTTGGTAGCGGGCGTCAAACAACACATGTACGTTGGCACCGGCATCTAAAGTGAAACAAACGGGTAGCTTGGTTTCCTTTCGGAACTGCCAGATTTCCTGAATAATAGAAAGCGTATTTGGCCTCACAAGCATGTAATAGGGAATCGACGACATCATCATGGCATGCAATTGCAAGGCTTCAGATTCTACCAATGCGATGAACCGAGCAACATCTCCGTTGCGAAAAACACTTAAAATATCGGCAATATTTTTCTGCGCTTGTTCAAAACGGGCATTTGCATAGGCATGTTCGCTAAATAAGGCATGACCTTCGGTACTGCTCACCGATTTTTCGCCTGCATCCAAGATCATTACTGCGTCAATCCAATTTTGTAAATCTGGGTGTATATGGTCATTAAATGGAACTGCATATTCGTCGCTAGATTTATCGTAAGCCGGTGTAACCCCCCAAATTGCGGGTTCCCCATATACGCTTCTAGATGCGCTTCCACTTCCCAAGCGCGCACAATAACTGGCTTTCTGTAAAAATTCTGGACTTCCCGGTTTTAAGATCCCTTCTGCATCCACGAAAGCCATGGCCATTGCCCCAAATCCTGCAGCAGAACTGGCAATACCCGCACCATGTGGGAAATTATTATTCGAAGAAATCAGTAAATCTACCTCCTTTAAAAATGGCAATTGGTTCTGAATTCTTGAAATAAATTGTTTTATTTTGGGTTCAAAGCTGGGCTTTGGATCGTTATCCAAAAGAAATTGCAATTGAGGCACTAAACCCGCTTTGGGCAAAATATCTACCTGTGTAGTTGCGCGCAAATCGCTCAAACTCCAGCTGATGCTTGCATTCGCCGGCAATTGATCTCCGCCTTCTTTCTTCCCCCAATATTTCACCAAGGCGATATTGCTTGGACAGCTGTATGTGATTTTTTTATTCATAACGGATGATTTCGTTCCAGGGAACGACATTATAAGATTTAAAGAATGAATGTTCTTGATTTAAAAAGGTTGAATTTACCAGTAGCATGTCTCCACCCCACGCTCCCAACCATTTGCAAAGCCCTTGTTTAACTGGATTCAAGTTGAACTGTTTGTAAGGCGTATTTAACTCCAGCAATTGAGCCAATAACAATTGAAACATTTCCAAAGCCGCTTCTATAGATGCCGTATGTTCAGAATCTCTCACCAATGTTAAAACGCGTTCAAATTGTTGTGCATAAAAGGGCTCTTTTAAAATTTCCTCCAATTGGGGAATAATTTTGGATGCACTTTTTCGGGAATTTACTTTTTCTCCTAAAAATACCACGTGCCAGTCTTCCGACCATTGAGGGTCCCATTTCCAAGCTCTAAAATGTGCCTCTCCGTCTTTGAGCCAAAAAGTTAGTGGCTTGCCTAAGCTCGCAATGGCCACATCATAACCACTGCCATTAAAGATTTCTTTCTGAAGCATTTGAGGATCTAAGTGGAAACATTGCGACATTAAAGAAATGAAGGTACTGCTGGATCCCAAACCGGTATTTCTACCAAATTCTAAACGGGTTTCCAAACGGTAAGAGGTATTGGGTTTCCAAAAATCGGGTGAAACCTTCTGCAAAACCGACTCAAATGCCGCTGTTTCTGGATTTGGTTCCGAAATACGTTGCATGCTTTTTAAGTCATACTCGAATTGCAGCCATACGGATCCCATTTCATCGAGCGCTTTAAATCGCAAAAGATCGGGTTGTTCGGTGGGTGTTTTATACGCGAAGAACTCCAACCACTGACCGTCTTTTACAGGCAAGGCCAAGGCTTCCAATCCTAAAAGAACGGTATACTCACCTGCTAATAATATTTTACCCGGGGCAAAATAGGTTTGCATTAATGCTGTGTTTTTGAATTTTGAGTTACAGGAATGCCTCTCAGCTTAGAAAAAACTTCAACTGCGGCACTGAAACTCACCACCTTATCTTTAAAGTAGGCTACGATTTCACTTTTTTCACTCTCAGTAGCTTCCAACTGATTGAGAATATTCAAAAGATGCATTTTCATATGTCCTTTTTGAATTCCCGAAGTTATTAAAGATCGTACTGCAGAAAAATTCTGAGCCAAACCGGCAACCGCAGCAATTTGCATTAACACTTCAGCAGAGGGATTCCCAAGTAACTCATGTGCAAATTTCACCATCGGATGCAGGGAAATAATTCCCCCTACCGTTCCCACAGAAAGGGGTAAATCAATCCAAAATCGGAACGTATCCTCCTGAATTTCCGCATGCGAAAGGCTGGTATAGCGACCGTCTTTCGCGGCATAGGCGTGTGCACACGCTTCGGTTGCTCTGAAATCATTACCGGTGGCAATAATTACCGCATCCACCCCATTCATAATGCCTTTATTATGGGTTACTGCACGGTATGGCTCTGCTTTAGCTATGCGTATTGCTCGTACAAATTTGTCGGCAAATTCTTGATTCCCAATACCGGAACCCTCGTTGATATCCTCTATTTTACAGGAAACCTCGGCGCGAACCACACATTCTGGAGTGAAATTACTCAATATACTCATTACGATAGTAATGGGCTCTAATTGTGCCTCCGCAATCAGGTCTTTCCACGTTTTTGCTAGCGTTTCTAGGCAAGAATTGATGAAATTTGCCCCCATAGAATCCCGCGTATCGAAACGAACTTCTAACTGATAATAATCGTTTTCTTCGGCCGTTTTATCGACTAATTGGATGCTTAAAATACCCCCTCCACGAGCCCGCATATTTTTGGTAATGGTTTCGGTGGAAGCCATTAAACGCTCATGATTTTCTTCAAATTGTTGTAATAGAGAATCGTACGTATTCCCAGGAGCCAAGAAATGTACATGTCCCATTTTTACCATACCCAAAACCTCTGCTTTAAACCCGCCTCTATCCAACCAAAAAGTGGCAGATTTGGCAGCAGCCGCAACTACGCTGCTCTCTTCAATTGCAAAAGGTATGGTATACATATTCCCATTGATCAAGAAATTAGGGGCAACGCCAAAGGGCAAGTAATAATTACTGATGGTATTTTCGATAAATTCGTCGTGCAAACGTTGAATTTCGGGAGTTTCATGCCAATATCCCTTTAACATGGCCAAGCTGTCGCTGGGGTTTTCCGCATAATGGGCAATCAGCCATTCGATTTTGGCTTCTTTACTGAGTTTGCTAAATCCTTTTACAGGAGCTGTTTGCAGTTTTTTCATGATTTTAACGAGAGGTAACTGTAGGCCATTGCAAGTCCTTGCAATTGCGATTCTATATATTCAAATAACGGTTCTTCTCCCAATAATGCATATTTTAAAAAGGGTGAAGCTTGCGCATATAAAACGTTGTGAGGTACTTTTTGAAGATGGTAATAGCCATCTAAGAAATTCTTGATTCCTCCCGAAACAATGATGTTTTTGGCTTGGATATTTAGGGTTCCTTGTTGGATAAAATCACAAATCCATTGCGACATTTCTTCGGCATTATGTCCCACTCGGGTGGCAGGCTGCCATTCATCTGCTTGTACCCCTGAGGATCTCAAATTCTCTAATAATGCAAAATTAGTTCCTCCAAAAGATCCAAAATCCAGTGCTTCTATGGGCAATTCTAATAAAGCTCTCAAGGACCTTGGTCCCATTCCCTGTCCCACTTCTTTTACCATTATGGGGAAATCAAACACATCGAGGCATCTTTTTATGGTATCGATAGCCGAAAATTGAAACGTGTCTCCTTCTGGCTGAAACCATTCTTGTAAAGGATTCACATGAATGATTAATCCATCGGCCTCTAATACCGAAATCAGTTCTTTTACCCTCTGGCTTTGTTGATTGAGGAAAATTTCTTCCAATTGCGCAATTCCCAAATTAGCAAATAAGGGTTGATTGCCAATTAGGGGTCGGATTTTAAAATCGGCAGCACTTTCTGTTTGTTCCATTACCGGACGGCAAGAACCCAAACCCATACCTAACCCATATTTTGCTGCTGCTTTCGCCAAATTCGCATTAATAGCTCCTGCTTTTTCAGCACCGCCCGTCATACTTGAGATCCACCATGGCGCACGCATGGTTTTCCCAGCAATTATCAGCGAAGGAATTATCGATAAATCGGGAGATGCGGCAAACAGCGGTTCATAATAAAAACGGCTATCATTTTCAGACAGTTGCGACCGGAATGCCAATTCAATATGGTCGGATTTTCGTTTGTTTAAGGAAGTGCTCGACAAAGTATTACAAAATTAAACAAAAATACCGGTGGAAGGTTTGTTGCAATCTATAGTTTCGGGTTATTAAAATGCCTGTCGGCATCGCGTTGGGTTTTCTTTTCTATATTTTGTTTTAAGGCTGCGTTTAAATCCACTCCTGTTTGATTGGCCAGGCACATCAATACCCAGAGTATATCCGCCATCTCATCGGGAATATTTTTCTGCAAATCGGAATTTTTAAACGACTGATCCCCGTAAGTTCTCGCCATTAAGCGGGCTAATTCGCCCACTTCCTCCATCAAAATAGCGGTATTGGTAAGTTCAGAGAAATAGCGTACCCCGTAGGTTTTAATCCATGAATCTACGTCTTGCTGCCAATCGACTAAACTTTTTTCGCTGTTCATGGTTTCATCTGAAACAATTGCTCATCTACCCAAGACTTGCCCCAATTGGCACGTTCTTCCTCGGACCAAATACTTGGGAAGGCGATGATTCGTTGAAAACGCGGGGGTAAAAACCGCTGCCAATTGGTTCCACCCGTTGCGGGTACATCCACCCCTTTAGCCGCTAAATATCGAACCGCACTGCGGTAATGAGATAAACGCCAATTTACGTTCAAGTATACATCTAAGGTCTTGAATTGCGCTTCAAGTTCTGGTGTTAATTCATTGCGTGCTTTCAATGCGAGTAATTGCTGATTCAAATTACGCGGTGCCCAACTCTCGGCCCAGCGCAAAAAAGGCTCGTGATAATGGGTTTCAAACTGCCTTAAGGTAAGGGTTTTTGCTCCTGTTGCTTCTTCAATAGATCCAGCTTTCCAATAAATACTTTCGTATTGTTCCGCAACCGATAAACCTTGTTTCGAGGCTCTCATTTCATTTGGAATCAACTGAATCATATCCGTAAAGGCCATTTCGATTTGACGAAATTGTGCGCTCTGAAATCCACTTGCTGGCAATAAGGACATTCTAAATTTCAGGAATTGATCGCGTTCCATACCGTCTATCATGATATCAAAACTATCAATCAAATTCTTTAAATACCGTACAATTCGGGTGATTTTGTCACCCCAACGATCCGCCTCCAAAGTACCCGTGCTCATTTGTTCCAATTCATGGATAATGAGTTTAAAATATAGTTCTGTAATTTGATGGTAGCCTATAAAAATGACTTCATCTGGAATATCCGTTTTGGGTTGTTGCAATGACAGCAACGTATCCACCGCTATGTATCGCCAATACGGCTCGTAATTGTTGTACAACAATCCTTCCAGATAGTCATCGAGTTTCTGTCCGTCTTCATCGAATTTGCCATGAAGTTTTTGGATCAATTCTAGGGTTTTGGGGCTAAGTTCCATATCAAATTGAGTAATTAAAGGGGGATTTAAATTCACTAAATCGAGGCAATTTTTGATCTTTATCGGATAAAACTGGGTTGTCTATATTCCAGGGAATTTCAAGTTCCGGAGAATCCCATTTTATCCCGCCTTCGGTTTCTGGATGATAATAATCGGTGCATTTATAGGTAAAAATGGTCTGGTCTCTGAGCGTTAAAAATCCGTGTGCAAAACCTGGTGGCACGTAAACGGCCTGGAAATTTTCTTCGGTAAGATCGAAACATGCACACTGACCATAGCTGGGAGATTGAGTACGAATGTCGACCACTACATCGCGAACTGCCCCTTTAATCACCCGAACCAATTTCCCTTGAGCATGTGGAGGCGCTTGAAAATGTAAACCGCGTAAAATCCCTGCATTTGATAAACTCTGATTGTCTTGAATAAAATCTAAAAGCACTCCATGCTCTCTTAAAATATCTTGGCGAAAACTTTCAAAAAAATGCCCACGGTGATCTTGATGAACCTTGGGCTTCATTAAAAGCACTCCATTTAAAAACGATTCAATTTCCATTTGTGTTTAAAAAAGCGTAAAATTACATATTTTCGCAGTAAATCATTCAATTTTAAACCCATCATATTCAAAATCGAACAATCAACATGAGCCAACAAGACAAAAAAAACAAGACCCTCCTTTACATCATCATTCTTATTTTATTTATGGTCAATATTGGATTGTTCTACATGTGGCAAAACGGGAAAAAAGACCGAAATGCCTTGAGCGCTGAAAAAACCACTTTAGAAAACACCGTTAAACAAAAGAATAGTGTAATTGCAGCAGCCGAAAGTTTGTTGGAAGAATACCGCAAAGATTCCATTGAAATGGCTCAAAACAACATGGCTATGTCTGATGCAATGGCCCGCAAAAGCAGTGAGATCGCGCGACTTACCTATTTACTCAAAAAAGAGAAATATGCCAGTCAGGATATGATCGATGCGCTTAAAGTGAAAATGGACAGCCTAAATAGCGAACTTATCGCCCTAAAGGAGGAAAATGCTCGTTTGCGCGATAATAATGACAGTCTTTTAAGCGTAAACCAAAACCTATATGGTGAAAACACTAAGTTAAGTTTGGAGGGAAGAAGATTGAAAAACCTAGCCGCCCGGTTAACAACTTCTGAAATAAAGGTAGAACCCATCAAAAAACAATTTCTCACCGGGAAAGAAACTACAACCGTTAAGGCTAGTCGCGTAAAAGGATTCAAGATTAACTTCTCCATAGCTGAGAATAAATTAGCAGAACCTGGAGATCGCGAAGTATTTATCAAAGTAACAGGTCCTGAAGGGATCACTTTAGCCAATGAAGGTCAGGGTGGTATTGTAGAACTTGCCGATGGTAAATCTGCAAAATACAGTTATAAAACGTCTATCGTATTTGAAAACAACACAACAGAAAGCCCTGATATTAAATGGGAACCTTCTAAAAAATTAAGCCCCGGCAAATATGTTATACAACTATTCACCGAGGGCTATTTAATGGGATCCGCAGCGATTAACCTGCGGTAAAAAAATCTTTAATTATTCGCTTTTTTCTGGAATTGCCCGAGCATCCGCTTGGGCAATTTTATTTTTAGCTTGTTGGATATATTCGGGGTTACTGAAATTCTCGACAATGGTATTCCAAGTAACTTTGGCATTGAAATCATCACCTTCTTTTGCAAATGCATCTCCGAGTAAGAGTAAAGATTTAGCAACCCATTCGTCGTAGGCATTGTATTCTTCCAATAACTGATAGCAAGATTCTTTGCTTAAGTTTAAAGAATCATTCCGATAATACACTTCCGCTTCTAAATATTTGGCCTCAGCAGCAAATTTGTTATTCTTACCTTTATATAAGGACTGTAACGTTGCAATTTGTGCGTCGATTGATTGCGAAGTGTCGCGGTTGTTTTTAAACATGATTAACTGAGATTGGTATTTCAAATCAGGATCTACGGAAGCGTCGTTTACCGCTTTGGCGGCAATGCGATTTAAACCTTCTGTATTTCCAGACTGGGAATAACAATACATCATGGAAGTCCAAGCTTTTCGTTGTAGATCTTTAGAGCGTGTAATTTCTTCTAAAATTTCTAAGTAGGTAAGTACGTCTTCACATTCTGCCCCTTTGCCATATATTTTTAAAACGGCAATGGTTGCATCCTCTTTATAATCGCCCGAATTGGCAACGGCCACTTTTTTATACGATTCCAAGGCCTTTTGTGGCTGTTTGGTATTTTCATAACTCAAAGCCAAATAATACATGGCGGGTATATTAAAATTACCATTGGGCTTTTCCTCTAAATACGTTTCAAAAGAAGGAATCGCTTTTTTGAACTCTCCTTTATCATAGGCAACGATAGCGGTTTCATATAAAACACTGTCTTCTGCAGAAGAAGATATTCCTCCACGGCTTGAAGCCCATTTCACGTAATCTTTGGCCCTTCCCTCTTCCGTATAAATGGTTTTCACCAATTCTGCCGCTGACTGAGCATCTTCTGTACCTCTGAATTCATCGTAAAGTTGCGTAAAAGAAGCTACCGCTTTATCTACATTCTTTTGATTGTAATAAATACGCCCAAGTGTGCTGTAGGCTTTACGGGTTAATTGGGTACCAGGGAATTTCTCTAAAATTGCCATGTAGTATTTTTCGGCCTGATCGTACTGCTTCAACAACATGTATTCTGAAGCGATGTCGTTATATCCATCCAAAATATAAGGACTGCGGGGATATTCGGCCAAAAGTCGCTTGATTGTGGTTATTTTTTCTTCTGATCGCTCTAATAGGCCATAAATAATTGAACTTTGGTATAAGGCATAATCGGCGTCACGACCTTTTTTACCTGAAACATAGGCATACGCTCGAACAGAACCTTCTAAATTACGCGTCATTAAATAACAGTCTCCCAAACGCAAATAGGCATCGTGAACTATCGCTTCTTCATAACGACTGGAACTGACTTTCTGACTAAACTCATTGAAATAGGTTGCTGCCAATGCATAATCTTTTCGTTGGAAGTATACATAACCCTGTCCGTAATAGGCATAGGCAAATTCTTCAATTTCGTTAGACTTGGGTTTGTCCATGAATGCTTTAAAAGCCACCAATGCTTCATCAGATTTTTCCATTTGAAGCAATGTTTCGGCATTCCAATATGCAGCTTGAGCGGCATATTTGCGATTCACAGATTTCTCGGCACATTTAATAAACAATTCTTGCGCTTCCGTCCAGTTTCTATTTTTGTACAATTCCATTCCCCGTGCTAAGGATACTTTCTGATAAATTTCAGTAGTTGGATCGTCTAAGTTTTCGATGCCTTCTAAGATTTGCAAAGCTTCGCGGTATTTATCGGTATTCAACAGCAAGCGTGCTTTCAGTTTAGAGGCTTCCCGAGCTTCTGGAGATTTAGGAAACAACCGAACATATTTATCTAATAGTTTGGTACTGTTTGCTTCGCGCATTTGAACCGATATTTTAGCTTGGGTATATAAAGCAATTTTTGCAATTTCTTCATTGAAACCCGTTCTCCAAACCTCGGAAAACGCAAAAGAAGCCTCCCGATAATTGTTCAAAGCCAACAAAGTATTTCCCAATTCATAACTCGCAATTTGCGCCAAACTGTCGTTGTTTTTTGCCACTTCACGGAACCATGGCAAACTTTCATTTAGCATCCCAGATTTGGAATAAGAATATCCAATTTCAAATTGTTGTTGATTATCGAGCTTGTCGATTCTTGGATTCAATTTTTGATATAATTCCGCGGCTTTATCATATTTTTTCATGCGATAATAGCACTTTGCACTTAATTCATCTCGTTCCGCGGGCTTCACTTTACGCGTATTGATTTTAGCGATTTCGGTTAAAGCTTCATCGTATCGCGATAATTGATACAATACCTGGGCCATGTAAAAATGGATTTTCTCGAAACGCTCATCTGTAATGGTTTTGAAAGAGGCATAAGCAGCCTCATAATCGCCTTCCATTAAACACGCATATCCATAGTAATATTGGCCAAAACCTTGATATTCTGAAGGTTTTTCCACTACTTTCTGTAACCACTCTTTTCCTTTGTCGTATTTATTACGTTGCACGTAGCAAAAACCCATGCGATAGTAAAACTTCTGACGTTTACCCGGTTCTATCGTAGTTTCTTGTACATCGCGATAATAGCCCAAAGCGGAACCATATTGACCCAATTCATAGAAATAATCGCCCAAGGCTAAATTGGCTTGATTGGCGCGCGCCTCGTTAGGGTGATTTGCCAAATAGCTCGTCAAAAAAGGCTCTGCATTTTCGTGCTTGGCATACAATTTCGCCATGGCATGGTAGTAGCGCACATCGTCATTGAGATTAATGGTTGGATCGTTTTTCAATGCGGTTTCAAACTGGGCAATCGCCGCATTAAACCGCCCTTCCTCGTAAAGTTCAATCCCGCGTTTGGCGTAAATTCCGGGATAGCTATTCACTGGATGCGGCTGGGCCGACAATCCGAGCGTCCAAAGTAATAAAATAATCAGAGCATGATTCCTCATACAAACAAAGATACGCGCACGCTAAGCATACCATTTACGCAGTTTCACACAGAAAATACGGGTGCTTATTATTTTGGTCAAACGGGTCTCAAATGCTAAAATGGAAATTCGTATCTTTGTTTTTATGTTATCGAAAACCCTGGAACAAGCACTCAATGATCAAGTCGCAATGGAAGCATCAGCCAGTTTTGTCTATTTGGCTATGGCCTCTTGGATGGAAAACGAAGGATTTGAAGGCACTTCACAGTTTTTATACATGCAAAGTGATGAAGAACGCATGCACATGATGAAACTTTTTCATTATATCAACGAAGTAGGTGGCTTTGCCTTATCTCCTTCTGTTGCAACTCCAGATATCCGATTCGACTCCTACAAAGACGTATTTGAACGCGTACTTGAACAAGAGAAAAAAGTAACTGCCGCCATTCATAACTTGATGGATATCGCCACCAAAGAAGCCGATCATACCACTGCAAATTTCCTGCAATGGTATGTTGCTGAGCAACGCGAGGAAGAAGCACAGTTCAACACTATCTTGGGTAAATTGAAAATATTAGGAAACGATGGCAGCGGATTGTATTTGATGGATCGCGATTTGGCAAACCTTAAGGCTAAAGCCCAAACTGCCAAACCAAGCGCCGAATAATTCCCGTTTTCTCCTTTCGGGGGAAATTAAACACGGCTTTAACCCCATTAAATATCCTGTTGCCTAAGAACATACTGAAGGATTCCGCTTATATTGTTGAAGTGCGGATATAAAGCCCCCTGAATTTGCGATTTCTGCAAATCTTTTTCATAAAATCGCAAATTACATCGACCTTTCCTCCGTTTAATCGCCTGTTAAAATGTACAAATGAGTCTCATTAACCTTCCCTTTGAAGAACAATCAGACCCCGCAACGGTCCATTTTGGGCAATTCCTAAATCGTTTCCATTACCTGAACGCTGAAGAACGCGAACGCATAGCAGCTATAACAAGTGTGCTAAATCTACCCAAAAACCACATATTACAAAACATTGGGTATACCTGTAAAACCATTTATTTTATGCAATCTGGAGTGGCACGTATCTTTTACTATAAAGAGGATATCGACGTTACGGAACAGTTTGCATTAGAAAATCAAATTATCGTTCGTGTTGAAAGTCTTTTCACCGGAAACCCATCCCGAAAAGGAATTCAAATCATAGAAGATGCGAATATATTAGCCATAGATGCACCTGCCCTTTTTGCCTTGTACGATGCTTACCAGGGAATCGAACGCTGCTTTCGCAAAGTGTTTGAAGCAGCGCATCTCGATACGGTTTTACGTTTGGAATCGCTACAATTTCACAGCGCAGAAGAACGCTATGAACAACTTATCCGTCAAACTCCTGACCTTATAAAACGAGTCCCCCTGAAATACATTGCCTCTTATTTAGGCATTACTCAAACCAGCTTGAGCCGGATTCGAGCACATCATTGAATCGATTTCAAGTGGATTTTCTTCGCATTTAAGAGCACAAATCCAATACCTTGAAGTATTTTTGCGGCATTCTATGCTATTAAACCTCAATCTATTCGATTTCTCTCAAAAAGTAAATTATAAAAATGAAATATTAAGTGGCTTAACGGTTGCTTTGGCCCTTGTTCCTGAGGCGGTTGCATTTGCTCTTATTGCAGGACTCTCCCCACTTACCGGCTTGTATGCTGCGTTTATGATGGGTTTTGTAACCTCCATTTTAGGAGGGAGACCGGGTATGATTTCTGGGGCAACGGGAGCCGTTGCGGTTGTTCTGGTTAGTCTAGCCAAAAATCACAGTCCCGATTACATTTTTGCAACCGTCATTTTAGCGGGCATTATCCAATTATCGGCAGGTTTCTTAAAACTGGGTAAATTCATGCGACTGGTACCCACTCCGGTAATTTTAGGCTTTGTAAATGGATTAGCAGTAATTATTTTCATGTCACAAATTGCCCAATTTAAAACCAATACGGGCGAATGGCTGCACGGTTCGGAAATGGGCATTTTTGCCTCCTTAGTATTATTAGCCATGTTAATAATTTGGGGACTTCCGAAATTGACCAAGGTCGTACCGGCTTCGTTAACAGCCATTTTAGTGGTATTCGGAATCTCTATGTTATTGGGCTTGGATACCCGTACGGTAGGAGACATAACTTCCATAGCAGGTGGATTTCCTCCGTTTCACATCCCTGTAGTTCCTTTTGATTTCCCTACATTGAAATTAATATTCCCCTATGCTGCAATTGTGGCTGGCGTGGGATTAATTGAAAGTTTGCTCACATTAAATATCATCGACGAAATAACCGATACTCGAGGTCGTGGCAATAAAGAATGCATTGCCCAAGGAACTGCGAATATTCTTTCTGGATTTTTTTCTGGTATGGGCGGTTGTGCTATGATCGGTCAAAGCTTGATCAATGTATCTTCAGGCGCTCGCGCTCGCTTATCGGGTATTGTGGCCTCGGTAATGCTCCTTATATTCATCATGTTCGGTTCTAGTATTATCGAAAAAGTGCCTATGGCTGCTTTAACGGGGGTTATGATAATGGTTTCAATAGGTACTTTTGAATGGGCCAGTTTACGTACCTTTCGCCGTATGCCGAATTCCGACATTTGGGTTATGGTATTAGTTACCTTGGTAACCATCTTTTTGCATAATTTAGCCTTAGCGGTAATGGTTGGGGTAATCATTGCGGCATTGGTTTTTGCTTGGGATAATGCAAAGCGTATACGGGCACGTAAATTCACGGATGAACAAGGTTGGAAGCATTATGAGATTTTCGGACCGCTTTTCTTTGGATCTATTGCTGTTTTTAATGAAAAATTCGACGTGCAAAATGACCCAGAACATATCGTAATTGATTTCTCCGAAAGTCGGGTTGTAGACATGTCGGCTATAGAAGCCTTAAGCAAGCTAACCGAACGCTATGCGAAAGCGGGAAAAAAAGTGCATTTAAGACATCTTAGTAATGATTGCACGGCACTTTTAGATAAGGCTTCCGCCATAATAGAGGTTAACTATTACGAAGATCCGAGTTATAAAATTGTAACCGACAAGGTCATCGGTTAATACAAAGAAACAAACGGTAAGAATCTCCCTACCTTGCTGAAATAACCGAATCGATATTCGGCGAACATTTAAAAAGGCAAATTGCGGTCAAATCCCTTACTATTGGGAGATAAAGCGCTCTAATAAAAAAGAGGCGGTACCCAAATT